>DASTUJ010000001.1 GCA_035759705.1 Actinomycetota bacterium
GCTACGACCCCTACGGGCACTTCGCGCCGCAGTCGTCCTACTGCGTCGAGCCGGAGGAGGGCGCCCACCTCACCGAGTTCCGCGACATGGTCAAGGCCCTGCACAAGGAGGGCATCGAGGTCATCCTCGACGTCGTCTACAACCACACCAGCGAGGGCAACCAGAACGGGCCGACGATCAGCTTCCGGGGCATGGCCAACGAGGCCTACTACCACCTCGTCCCCCACGACCGGCAGTACTACATGGACTTCTCGGGCTGCGGGAACACGTTCAACGCCAACCACCCGGTGGTGACCAAGTACATCATCGAGTCGCTCGAGTACTGGGTCACGGAGTGCCACGTCGACGGCTTCCGCTTCGACCTCGGGTCGGTCCTGTCCCGGGGCCCGGACGGCGGGCCGATGGACGTGCCGCCGGTCCTCTGGAACATCGAGCTCTCCAAGATCCTCTCCGAGACCAAGGTGATCGCCGAGGCGTGGGACGCCGGCGGCCTCTACCAGGTGGGGCGCTTCCCCGGGGAGCGTTGGTGTGAGTGGAACGGCCCCTACCGGGACGACATCCGCCGCTTCCTCCGGGGCGAGCCCGGCATCATCCCCGCCGTCGCCACCCGCATCGCCGGCAGCGAGGATCTGTTCGGCGCCCAGGGCGAGAAGCCCAGCAACAGCATCAACTTCATCACCTGCCACGACGGCTTCACCCTCAACGACCTCGTCAGCTACAACACCAAGCACAACGAAGCGAACGGCGAGCAGAACCGGGACGGCTCCGACGACAACCGGAGCTGGAACTGCGGGGTGGAAGGGCCCACCGACGATCCCGACATCGAGGCGCTCCGGAACCGCCAGGTGAAGAACGCGGTGACGATCCTCCTGCTGAGCCGGGGCACGCCGATGCTCCTCGGCGGTGACGAGTTCCGCCGCACCCAGCGGGGCAACAACAACGCCTACTGCCAGGACAGCGAGATCAGCTGGTTCGACTGGTCCCAGGCCGAGGAGAACGCCGAGATGGTGCGGTTCTTCAGCCTCATGGTCGACTTCCGCAAGCGCTTCCCCACCCTCCGCCACGACGAGTTCTACAGCGGCGCCCTCAACGCCCGGGGACTGCCCGACGTCGCCTGGCACGGATGCCGGCTCAACGAGCCGGGCTGGACCGATCCCCTCTGCCGCGTGCTGGCGTTCACCCTCGCCGGCCTCCACGACGAGCCGGACCTCCACGTCATGCTGAACATGTACGACCTCGGGCTCGACTTCGAGCTCCCCCAGATCGAGGGTCGCAGCTGGGCCCTCGCCGTCGACACCGCCAAACCGTCGCCTGCCGACATCGCCGAGCCGGGGTCCGAGGTCCCGGTGGAAGGCACCATCCATCACGTCTACGGACGCAGCGCCGTCGTGCTCGTCTCTCAAGCAGGAGGAAAGGTCAGCCCATGACCGCCAACGTCGACTTCACCTTCTCCGACACCATCGCCGGCTACGTCACCGGCTACGACGACGAGACCGACTCGTTCGGCCTGCGGACAAGCGATGGCCGGGAGTTCCAGGCCTACTTCACCCCGAACACCTACTCCCAGGCCATGCGCAACTTCGGCGAGGCCTACCTCGACACCACCGGCCAGATGCGCGACATGCTCGTGCCCGAGCGCTACCTCTTCGCCTACGGGATCTTCTACCCGGGCGAGGGCGACGGCCTGCGGTTCGAGGTCAAGTCGATCATCTTCCCGGCCATTCACGGCAAGGAGCTGATCTTCGAGCAGCCCCGCTGGTGGGTGAACCAGGCCCGGTTCATCGGCGACTTCTACCTGCGGGGCCAGTTCCCCGACGGCAACTACGACTGGCGCAACTACCGCACCAAGCTCTCGCTGTCGGGCACCCACACACCGGACTACATCGCCCCCGACTTCCGCCAGGAGACCGACACGATCTCCCGGCTGGTCTACGGCCTGGCCACCGCCTACCTCCTCACCGGTGAGGACCGGTTCCTCCAAGCGGCGGAGAGCGGCACCGAGTACCTGCGCGAGCACATGCGGGCCACCAACGAGGCCGAGGGGATCGTGTACTGGTACCACGGCATCGACGTGTCGGGCACCAGCCAGCGCAAGATCTTCACCTCCGAGTTCGGCGACGACTACGACGCCATCCCGATGTACGAGCAGATCTACGCCCTCGCCGGCCCCACCCAGACCTACCGCGTCACCGGCGACCCCCGCATCCTCAGCGACATCGAGAAGACGATCACCCTCTTCGACCGGTTCTACAAGGACCCGGAGAAGGGCGGCTACTTCTCCCACCTCGACCCCATCAACCTCGATCCCCGCTCGGACTCGCTGCGGTCGAACCGGGCCCGCAAGAACTGGAACTCCGTCGGCGACCACGCGCCGGCGTACCTCATCAACGCCGTGATCGCCACCGGCCGCAAGGACCTCGAGGACTTCCTGGTCCAGACGGGCGACACCATCGCCGTGCACTTCCCCGACGACGTGCACAGCCCGTTCGTGCAGGAGCGCTTCCACGAGGACTGGAGCCACGACCGGAAGTGGGGCTGGCAGCAGGACAGCGCCGTCGTCGGCCACAACCTGAAGATCGCCTGGAACCTCATGCGCATCCACCACCTGCGCCCCAACGACGAGTACGTGGCCCTGGCCAACAAGATCGCCGACACCATGCCGG
>DASTUJ010000002.1 GCA_035759705.1 Actinomycetota bacterium
CCGACAAGGGCGCAATCTTCTGCTTCACCCTGCCCATCACGGCCGACGGTGCGGCGTCTTGAGCCCGGTCGACGAGCTGGAGCTAATCGAGAAGGAAGCCCTGGAGGCGCTCGGCGCCGCGGACTCCTCGGACCGAGTGCAGGAGTTGCAGATCGTGTACCTCGGCCGCAAGGGCCCGCTGGCGCGAGTCGGCAAGACCCTCGGCACCCTGCCGGTGGAGGAGCGCAAGCTCGTCGGGCAGGCGGCCAACCGCGTCCGAGGATTGATTGAATCCGCGATCGCCGGAAAGCTCGCCGACCTCGACAACTCGGAGCGGGCCGGCCGGCTCGAGGCCGAGCGGCTGGACATCACCCTCCCGGGCCGCAAGCCGCCCACCGGGAAGCTCCACCCCCTGACCGTGGTGCTCGAGGAGATCGTCGACATCTTCGTCGGGCTCGGCTTCCAGGTCGCCGAAGGGCCGCTCGTCGAAACCGACTACTACAGCTTCCAGGCGCTCAACATCCCGCAGGACCACGCGGCCCGGTCGATGCAGGACACCTTCTACGTCGACACCGGGGCCCCCGAGCCCTACGTCCTGCGGCCCCACACCTCGCCGATGCAGGCGCGGGTAATGGAGTCCGGTCCGCCCCCGCACTACATGGTAGTCCCGGGGGTTGTGGCGCGCCGGGACGAGATCGACGCCAACCACCTGGCCCAGTTCATGCAGATCGAGGGGTTCGCGGTGGACGAGGGCATCAGCTTTTCCGACCTCAAGGGGGTCCTGCAGGCGTTCGCCAGGCAGATGTTCGGCGACAACCTCACCGTCCGGATGCACCCGAGCTATTTCCCGTTCACCGAACCGTCGGCCGAGGTCTACGTCTCCTGCTTCGCCTGTGACGGCAGCGGGTGTCCCACCTGCCGGGGCGAAGGCTGGATCGAGATTCTGGGGGCCGGCATGATCCACCCGAACGTGTTCCGCTCGGTCGGCTACCCGCCGTCGACGACCGGCTTCGCCTTCGGCATGGGAGTCGAGCGGATCGCCAAGCTCAAATATTCGGTCAACGACCTGCGCACGTTCTACGAGAACGACCTGCGCTTCCTGGACGCCCGATGAAGGTCCCGCTTTCCTGGCTCGCCGAGTTTGTCGAGATCAACGGTACTCCGGAGGACGTCGCCGCCAAGCTGACGTCGGCCGGCATGAAGGTGGAGAAGATCTACCGCACCGGTGAGGGCGTCGAGGGCATCATCGTCGGCGAGGTGGACGCCGTGGAGGCCCACCCGAACGCGGACAAGCTGTCGGTGGTCCGGGTGCGCACCGGCTGCGAGTACATCAGCGTGGTGTGCGGCGCCAGCAACTTCAAGGTGGGGGACCGGGTTCCGGTGGCCCAACCGGGGTCGAAGCTGCCGCAGGTGGGCGAGATCGGACGGCGCAAGTTCCGGGGCGTCCCCTCCGAAGGCATGCTCTGCAGCGGTTCCGAGCTAGGCCTGGGCGACGATCACTCGGGCCTTCTGATCCTCGACCCGAAAGCCGTGGTCGGGACCGACATCAAGCAGGCCCTGGGGCTGGGAGAAGCGGTTCTCGAGCTGGAGATCAACCCCAACCGGCCGGACGCCATGGGCCTTATCGGCATCGCCCGAGAGGTGGCGGCGTGCACCGGGGCGGCGCTGAAGGACTTCAACGCGATGCTGGAATTCCCGGTCTCCGAGTCTTCTAAGGCCTCCGACTTCGTCCAGGTCGAGATCCTGGACTCCGCCGGCTGCCCCCGCTACATGGCCCGGGTAATCGAGGGCGCAGGCTCTGGCCCGTCGCCGGCGTGGGCGCAGCAACGGCTGGTCCTGAGCGGCGTACGGCCGATTTCGGCGGTCGTCGACGCGACCAACTACGCCATGCTCGTCACGGGCCAGCCCCAGCACGCCTTCGACATGGACAAGGTGGGGGGCGGCAGGATAGTCGTCCGCCGGGCGGCTCCGGGCGAGGTGCTGGTCTCCATCGACGGGGTGGAGCGCAAGCTGGACCCGGAGGACCTGGTGATCGCCGACGAGTCGAAGCCGGTTGCTCTCGCCGGCGTCATGGGCGGGAGGGACAGCGAGGTCACCGACCAGACCAACCGCGTGATCCTGGAAACCGCAAACTTCGAGACCCGGTCGATCTTTAGAACCTCCCGCCGCCACGCGCTGCGCTCCGAGGCGTCGGCCCGGTTCGAGAGGGGAGTGGACCCCAATGGGGTGGACCTCGCGTCAAGGCTGTGCACGGCTCTCATCACCAGCTGGGCGGGCGGAACCGCAACGGCAGGCTCGGTCGACGTCTACCCGGACCCGGTGAACAAGCTGACCATCGTCATGCGCCCGGAGCGGGCTCGGGCTCTGCTGGGAGCGGACTTCAGCGACGAGTTGATGACCGACGCCCTGGCGCGTCTGGGGCTAAGACCGGAGACCAAGAACGGGGCGGTCGGCACGACGATCCCCACCTTTCGGGTTGACCTGAAGATGGAGGAGGACCTCATAGAGGAGGTTGCTCGGGTAATCGGGTACGACAGGATCCCAGCGACCCTGCCCGCAGGGCCCAACCGGGTGGGCAAACTGTCGGACGAGGAGAAGGGGCTGCGGAGGCTCCGCCGGGCTCTGATCGGCGCCGGTCTCTACGAGGCGCGCACCTCCAGCCTGGTCAGCCCGGCCGACCTGGAGAAGATCGGCCTCGGCAGGGACGCAGCCACGCCCCTCGCCAACCCGATCAGCCAGGACGAGTCGCTGCTGCGGCCCTCGGTCCTGCCCGGCCTGCTACGGTCGGCGGCTCTCAACTTCTCCCGGCGCCCGGGAGCGGTTCGCCTGTTCGAGATCGGCAAGACGTTCCACCCCAACGGCGTCGAACCGCCGGTGGAAAAGCTCCGGCTGGCCGTAGCCCTTGGGGGAGTGACCCCGCAGGAGTGGCACTCGCCGGAGCGCGAGCTGGACTTCTTCGACCTCAAGGGCGTCGTCGAGGTCGTTCTTCAGACCCTCAGCATCCGGGACGCCGAGTTCGAGGAGCGACAGGAAATCCCGTTCCACCCCACGCGGACCGCCGGCCTGTTCGCCGGCGATGGCACCCGGCTGGGCGTCTTCGGCGAGCTCACGCCGGAGGCGGCGGACCGGGCAGGGGTTCCCGCTCGTTTCAGCGTGGGTGAGTTCGACCTGGACGCACTGCTGGACCGCGCAGGCGCCCCGCTGCCCCCGGCGGAGTCGAGCCGCTTCCCGGCCGTCCTGCTGGACCTGGCGGTGGTCGTCTCCGAGAAGGTCGACTCCCGGAGCCTGTTGAGCACCGCGCGGACCGCCGGCGGCCCTCTGCTGGAAAGCGTCCGCCTGATCGACGTCTACCGGGGAGAGCAGGTCGGTCCGGGCAAAAAAAGCGTCGCCATCTCCATGACCTTTCGCAGCGCGGAACGCACCCTCGCCGACGGCGAGGCGCTCGATGCGCGCAACGCTATCGCGAACGCAATAGCGGAAAAGCACGGAGGCAAGGTCCGGGCTTAGAACACTGCAGACTTCCGTCGCCCGTGTGGCAGTTTCCAACTGCCGATTTCTGGGTAGCGGCGCACATCGACCGAAGTGGAGCAACTCATCAAGGAGGCCATTCCCCTTCATATCACCACCCTCCAGGAGCACGGGGACCGGGTTCCGGAGCCGAAGGCAATGGGCAGATATTTCACCGGCTGACGCCTGAACCTGGAGGGGCAAGCTCCCGTTTGGTCAGATTCCTAGCCGGTACAACCCATCCCTGGCGGCCCGATGCTCAGGGCGCCAGGCGCTCCACGATCCAGCCGTCTCCCTCCAGCCGGTACCTGAGCCGGTCGTGGAGCCGGTCGGGGCCCGCCTGCCAGAACTCGACCACCGCCGGCACCACCCGGAACCCACCCCAGTGCGACGGACGGGGGACCGGGCCGGTGCCGTATTTGGCGAAAAGGGTCGCCCGGCGTTCTTCGAGCTCTTCCCGCGACCCGAGCACCTGCGACTGCGGGCTCGCGAGCGCGCTCAGCTGCGAGCCCTGCGGCCTGGACGCCCAGTAGGCGTCGGACTCGGCCGCATCGAGCACCTCGACGTTCCCGTCGACCACCACCTGGCGGCGGAGGTCGTAGCAGGGGAAAAGGAGGGCGGCGGCCGGGTTGGCCGCCAGCTCTCGCCCCTTTCGGGAGGTGTAGTTGGTGTGAAAGACGAAGCCCGCCTCCGACACGCCCCTGAGCAGCACCGACCTCACGCTCGGCCTGCCCTCCGGTGTCGAGGTCGATACCACCATGGCGTAGGGCTCGGCCAGGCCCGCCCCCAGCGCGTCCTTCATCCATCGGTCGAACTGCTCGGCCCAGGTGGGCGCCAGGTCGTCCTCAGAAAGCATGATGCAACTTGGTGCCGGCTACCTGCGTCCCCTCGGCTTGGCCGGCGGCTTCTTAGCCGGGGCCTTCTTCGCGGCGGGCCTCGGCTTGGCCGGCGCCTTGGCGGTGGCCTGCGACGCGGGCTTCTTCCTCGTGTACCGCTTTCTCAAGCGGACCGGTTCCTCGGCCAGCGCAGCCGCCTTCTCCGCCCGTTTGCGGCCGGCCCTCAAGTTGATCGACTCGACGAACAGCGAGAAGCCCATGGCGAAGTAGATGTAGCCCTTGGGGATGTGGCGGTGCAGGCCTTCGAGAATGAGGCTCAAACCGATGAGCAGCAGGAAGCTGAGCGCCAGGATCTTGACCGTGGGGTGCCGGTCGACGAAGCCGCTGACGCCTTCGGCGGCCACCAGCATTACGCCGATGGCGACGACGACGGCGGCGATCATCACGCCGATCTCGTCGACCATGCCGACTGCGGTGATCACCGAGTCGAGCGAGAAGACGATGTCCAAAAGCCCGATCTGGATGATCACGCTGGCAAACGAGGCGGCCGCCTTGGCCGAAGCGTGGCCCTCATGGCCTTCGAGCTTGTCGTGGATCTCGTAGGTGCTCTTGGCGATCAGGAAGAGCCCACCGAGAAGCAGGATCAGGTCACGGCCGGAGACGTCCTGGCCGAGGACTGTGAACAGGGGTTCCACCAGGCCGATGATCGCGGAGAGGGTGAGGAGAAGGCCGACCCGCATGAGGAGCGCCAGGGCCAGGCCGACCTGGCGGGCCTTCTTCTGCTGGTTGGCGGGAAGCTTCCCGGCGAGGATCGACAGGAAAACGATGTTGTCGATACCGAGGACGATTTCCAGGGCCAACAGGGTCAAAAAGCCGACGATGACATCCGCCGTCAAAAAATCCATTCTTCGTACTCACCTTTCGCCGGGAACTCCCGCAACTCTATCCGGCTTGCGGCGACCGGAAACAGCGGGGCCCCCCGGCATACAATTCCCGCTGATGAACTTTCCCGAAGCCGCCGAGCCTCTCTTCGAGCTTGTACCCGAGGAGTTCACCGCCGAGCGGGACCGCATCGCCAAGGAGCTGAAGAAGCAGGGAGACGACGAGGCCGCCGGACAGGTCAAGGCGCTGAAGCGACCGAGCGTCACCGCTTATGCACTGAACCTCGTGTCCCGGAGGCACCCGGACCTGGTCGAGGCGTTGCTGGAGGCCGACGAGCACCTTCGCAGCGCCAGGTCCCGGGCCGATATGGACAACGCCAAAACCGAGCGGCAAAAGGCGATCTCAGCGATCACGGGTAAAGCGACCTCGCTGTTGCAGGAGCAGGACCGGCCGGTCACCGCCCAGGTCAAGGAACGGCTGACCGAGACGCTCCTTGCGATCGCCACCGACGAACAGACCCGGCAGCGGCTGAAGTCCGGGCACCTGCTGAAAGAGGCCGAGGCCGGCGGGTTCGGCGGCCCGGTTACCGCCTTCGACGCGGCTCCCGCCACCGAGGGCGACCGCAAGGCCAGGGACCGGGTGTCCAAGATCCGGGCCGAAGCCGAGGCCAAGCTGGCCGAGGCGAAGAAGGCGAGAGCCGACTCGGAGCGGGCACTCCGCGAGTCGAAGGAGCTGGCCGAGGCGGCCGCCGCGGCCAAGGACCGGGCCGGCAAGCTCGCGAACATCGCAAAGAAAGCCGAGGAGCTGGGCCGCGCCAAAATGGCCGAAGCCGAAGAGCTGGAGAACGGTCCCCGCTAGGGGGTGTGCTCGAAGGCGACCACTCCGCTGGTGCTGCCGACGATCTGAATCAGGCCCTCGGCGCCCGTGGGCGGGACCACTGCTGCGTTCATGTGGGTGATTGTGCGCTCGATGGTTTCGTAGGATCCGGTGGGCAGCAGACCCTCGGAGCCGGTGGTCGGGCTCAGCGACTTGCCGGGCGCCGCTGCGTACTTGGTGATCGCGTCGGTGCTGAACAGGGCAAGCGCTCCGCCGTCCCGGGTCTTGAAGACGAGGGGGTCCAGCTCACCGGGCCGCACCTCGGTCGAGGTGGTGATCTCCAGTGCCAGGTCCTTGTCGGTTGTGGCCTTGTAAGACTGGGCAAGCTCGTTGGTGAAACGTCCCGGGGCAAAGATCGATGAGTCGGCCCCGGCGGCGTAGGACGACAGGTACTTGCCCAGCTCCTCGGGAACGCTGAACGGGTCCAGCTTGAATGCATCCGCCTGGTCGTCGGCCACCAGTTCGGCGAACCCGTCGGCGTCCAGCGGGATGTCCGGCGCCGGGAACTCCGGGGGCACCGTGATGTACATCGACAGCTTCCACGGCTCGTCGGCGGCCTGCTTTTCGTACAGGCGCAGGCGGCTGGTGGGGGGCTCGCCGGGGTTGTCGACCAGGGCCAGCTTCACGTACGCCATGAACCGCGCCGGGTAGGTGGTCTGCTTCGGCACGTAGGCCGTGACGTCCTGGAGCCGGCGGGGGGCCCCGGCGGCGGTGGTCCGGCCCAGAGCCTTCAGGCGCTTGAAGAAGGCGTCGTCGATGTCGCGGGCGGGGGAGGTCTCGATGGAGTTCTGAAGTTTGTCGTCCAGGGTCTGGTTGGCCGTGTCGGACCCTCCGTTCAGGTCCTCGACGATCTCGCGGGCGTCGTCGGGCAGCAGGATCGGGTCACTGGAGACGCCCAGCGAGGAGCCCTCATCCTCTTCGGCCGGGTCCTGCTGCTGGCAGCCGGCGAGAAGGGCGAGGCAAAGCAGCGCACAAAGCGCGGCCAGGAGGCGTTTACGAAGGGAGGGGGGAAGGTCGCTCATGCGGTCACGATACTTCAAGCCGATCCGAGTTTGTACTACCCGGGACCCCGGGCGGGGCACATCGAAACGCCAAAAGTATCGTGCGGCCTCAGTCTTTCGAGCTTCCCGATGGTTTACCATCTGGGCACGGTCCAGCGTCTCGCTGGCAAGAGGGGGCGCCTTGAATCAGCAGGAAACATCGACTACGGACAGTGCCGCCCGGGGCGGGTCGGCGCCCCGCACGCTGGTCCTGGTCCCTACCTACAACGAGGCCTCCGGCATCGAAACGCTGCTCGACCGGGCGCTGGCGGCGGACCCGACGATCAACATCCTCATCATCGACGACGGCTCCCCGGACGGGACCGGCGAGATCGCCGACGGCCGGGCCGTGGACAACAACCGCATCGAGGTGCTCCACCGCAGTTCGAAGCAGGGTTTGGGGAAGGCCTACGTGGCCGGCTTCAAGCTCGGGCTGGAGCGGGGGTTCGACCTTCTCATCGAGATGGACGCCGACCTGTCGCACGACCCTGCCGCCCTGCCGGAGATCATCGCGGCGTCGGGCGAGGCGGACCTCGTCATCGGATCCCGCTACACGAAGGGCGGAGCGGTCGAGGGCTGGTCCCGGGGCCGCCACCTGCTTTCCCGGACGGCCAACCTCTACTCCCAGACGCTTCTCGGGTTTCCGATCCGGGACTCGACGAGCGGCTTCCGCTGCTACCGGCGGGAGGTGCTGGAGTTCCTGGACCTCGACCGGGCCAGCTCCGAGGGGTACGCCTTCCAGATCGAGATGGCGTACCTGACCTGGAAGAACGGTTTCCGGGTGAAGGAGGTCCCGATCGTCTTCCGGGAGAGAAGCACGGGGCAGTCGAAGATGTCGAGGAACATCGTCGTCGAAGGCGTCAAGTGGGTCACCCGGACCGGGTTGAAGAACCTTCCTCACCGGCTTCGCCGGCGCCCCAGCCGTCCCGCGTCATAAGGCCGAAAACGCCGACGCAGACGCACGCGAGCAGCACGACCGTGCCCCAGACCAGCCAGCCAAGCGGCGGGACGAAGTAGGGGTCGCGATAGAAGAAGTTGTCGCCGCCCGGCCCCACCGCGTACCGCCGGCCGACCGTGTACCAGGCCCAGCCGTGCAGGACGCCGCAGGTTACGCCGAACCAGCGCACCAGGCGGGGCCTCAGCCCCGCCAGCACCGCCCGGTTCAGGTAGATGACCTCGCCGGCCAGAAGAGGCATCGCCACGAATATCGGCAGCAGCTGCCTTCCCTGCGCCCCGAACCCGACGCTGGCCTGGATGGTTTCCAGCGCCAGGATAGAGACGACGCTAAAGACGACCGAGGTCGCAAGCACCAGCCGGTGGCGCCGGGTTCCCACCAGGAACGCCAGGGTGGCCAGGCTGATCAGCAGAAACGACCAGCCGAAGTAGACGCCGGTGTTCACCGGGGTGTCCAGGGGGCCGAATACGCCTATCGAGTGGCGGCCGATCTCGCGCAGGCTTCCCCAGCTCGGGTCGTAGAACTTGCTCAGCACATCCATGCTCGTCGGGGGGTGCGGTTCGTGGTTGACCTGCCACCACACATTCAGCAGCAGGCCCCCGGCGACCACCGCCGAGGTGGCCAGGGCGGGCACCAGGCTCGACCGGAATTTGTCGATTACCGGCCGGAAACCCAGCAGTCCCAGGAACAGGACCAGCTGCATCGCCAGGAAGAACGGGCCGAGGTCCCGGGTAGCAGCCAGCGTGAAGCCGCTTGCCCCCAGGCCGGCCCAAAGCCACCTTGAAGGAGGATCGGGTCGCGCCAGGCGCAGGAGGCAGGCAAAAAAGCACAGGCCCGCAACGACCTCGGGACCGCTCACCGTGAGGCTCCCGCCGACCGACATCAGCATCGGCGTCATCGCGGCCAGAAGTCCTGCAAGTGAGATCGACGCCCGTCCCGCCTGCCACAAAGCCAGGGCCGCCGCTGCGACAAGAAGTGTGGAGAAGCCGGCCACTGCGACCCGCCCCAGGAGCATCGACGTCACCACCCGGTCCGAGAGCAGGGTCCCGATGCCGGGAACCACGTAGCTGAACGGCTGGGTGGTGCCCATGTTGGTCTGGAAGTCGACGGCTTCGCTCCCCGGCTCGGTGTAGGGGTTGGGGCACTTGACCGTGAACGGGGTCGTCCGGCAGTTCAGGCTTTCGGGCGACATGGAGATGGGCAGCGTGACCACCCGGGTCTGCGCCCTGGCCCTGATCTCGCCGCCTTCCAGCTCTGCCTTCTCCTCCGGGGTCAGCGGTGGCGGCTCCGGGAGGATCCACTGCCCACGGGCCACGCCGGCCGCCCGGAGGAAGTGGGCGATCTCGTCTGCCGCCACCGCCGGGGGGTTGCTGAGGGCCCAGGCGAAAAAGAGCATCCCGTAGCCGGCGATCAGGACCCAGATCGTCACCAGCGACCTCGTCGGTCTCATCGGGCTTCCTGCGGTGGGGGGTCGCCAGCGGGCCTTCTTCGCAACATGATGAGCAGCTTGAGCACCACCAGAACCAGAATGCTCGCCTCCTGGTACCCGACGATGTGGTCCGGCGCGTCGGGCAGCACGCTCCAGTCGAACAGGATCGGGAAGTACAGGTAGGTGAACCAGCTGAGGGCCGCCAGCAGGACCTGCAGGTACCGGTTGGTGGTGAACGCGGCTGCGACGATGATCCAGAGTGCGAACTGCGGGGAGTGGAACACCGAGGCGGTCACGAACCCCACGACTGCGATCAGAAACGCGTGAAGCAACTGCTCGAAGGTCCGGGGGCGGAGAGCCGCAGCGAGCAGCCCGAAGGCCACCTGGATCACCAGCGGTACCCGGTGTTCCAGCATCCAGTCGAGCTGGGGTTTGAGCCTGGTGTCCAGCAGGTTGTCGACGGCGAGGTAGATCGTCTCCCCGTTGTAACCCCGTCCGGCGTGGAACTCGAAAGGCATGAGTACTCCTTCGGTCCCGGCGTAGAGCCAGACCACCCCCAGGCTCACGACCATGGGGGCCAGAGCCAGAGCCGAGAGTGCCACTGCCTTCTTGAGCCCTACCCGGTAGATCCAAAAGACGCCCAGGGCCGGGAGGAAGACCGCGGCGTAACCCTTCAGCGCGATGCACAGCCCCAGCCAGGCCGCAGCCCGGACGTAGCGTTCGTTCCGGAGGGCCAGCAGCGCCATCAGGCTGGCGAGAGCGGGGTACAGGTCGAAACGGAAGAGGGCGAAATAGAGCGCAGCGGGCGAGAGCCAGGTGAACAGCGGCAGCCACCCTTCACGGGCGAACTTGCCGGCGGCGAAGCCGTAGCCCAGCCCCGCCAGCCCCATCCACCACCAGCAGAAGTTGTGGAACGGGTCCTGGAAGACCACGAGCCGGGTCGAGATCAGCCTGACAAACTTGAAGACCATTACGGCCATCGGGGGGTACTCGGAGAAGAGGTCCCGGTAGGGAAGTTTCCCCGAAGCCAGGCCCCACTCGGACTCTCGAAAATAGACACTCGGGTCGATGTGGTCGAAGAAGAACCTGATCGGGCGGTGGTCGAAGAACGAGTCACCGATCAGCCAGGTCACCAGCAGGACGGCTCCGCAGGTCCCGAGGGCCGGAAGCGCGCTTAGGGCCCAGCGCGCAGGCGTTTCCCGGAACCTGGCCGACCTGACGCTTATGCCGGCGCTCATGGTCCTGCGGCCAGGGTGGCTTCGAGCTCCGCGGCCTGCTGCAGCAGCGAGGCGGCCTCTTCCGACGACTCGAGCTCACCCCGGACTTCGGCTAGGAGCTCTGCCGCCCGCTCCGGGTCGGACCCGCGTATGCAAAGTTCGGCCAGGTAGACCGTGGCCTCAAGCCGTTCGAGAGCGGGAACCCCGGTTTCGGGGCGTCTCAGCCCGCGCTCCA
>DASTUJ010000003.1 GCA_035759705.1 Actinomycetota bacterium
TGCTGTGCGTGGCCCTCGGCGCCTGCTCGGCCACGCCGGAGCCAGAATCACCGGCGACCCGGCTTCGGGTGCTGATGACCGACGACTGGGGGTCCCGCCCCGCCTTCCTTGCTGCCGTGCGGGACTTCGAGAGCAGCCACGACGGGGTCAGGGTCGACGTGCAGAAGCTTCCGATCCGGAACATGGCCGAGGCGGTCCGGGGACAGGTAGCCGACGGCGATCCCGTAGACCTGGTCCAGTGGCACGCCTACGCCGCCGGGGCCCAGGGCCTGGCGGAGCCGGTTGAGGACCTTTGGAGCAGCTCGGGCATGAATAGGGACGAGTTCTTCCCCGGAGCTATCGCCGACGTGGAGTGGGGAGAGCACCTGTACGGCGTGCCCCTAGACATCAACGCCCTCGTGTTGTTCTACCGGCCGGAGAGCTTTACGGCCGCCGGTCTGACCCCGCCCGGGGAGGGCACAACCTTCGGCGATCTGGAGCGCTACGGCGACGCCTTCGCCGCCGCCGGCGGCGGCTCCCCGCGGGTGATCGCCCTGGCGAACAGCTACTGGGCCGCCTACGGCTGGGTTCGAGCGAACGGCGGTGAGCTGGTGACGGTCGAGGACGGTAAGCCCAGGTTTTCCCTCGACTCTCCCGAGGTCGTGGACACGCTCTCGTTCCTGTCCCGCATGGTCAAGCAGGGCAAGGCGATCGCCCCGGCGGGGGCGAACTCGTCGGCGGACTCGCTGGCGCTGTTCCGGTCGGGCAGCGCGGCGATCCACGCCTCAGGGTCCTGGGACCTCGCCAAGCTGGACAAGGAGGCGCTCGGCACCTCCTACGGCGCCGCCCTGATGCCTCAAGGGACCACCGGGAGAACCCAGGGGACCGTGACCGGCGGGAGCAGCCTGTTCGTCCCGAAGGGAGCGCCGAACCGGGAGCTGGCCTTCGAGCTCGCTCAGACGATCATCTCGGACGAGCACGCCCTCAGGCTGGCCAAGGAGGAGCGGCGGCTCCCGGTTCGACCCCGGGTCTACTCCGACCCGTTCTTCGACGACCCCATCCTCGATGTCGTGCTGAAGCAACTGGAGACCGCACACCCGCTTCTGATCGAGGCCTTTCCCGAGGCGGCCGGGGCCTGGGATGCAGCATTCAACGACGTGATGAGAAACGGAGCGGACCCGGCACAGACCCTGAAGGTCGCCCAGGCGAAGGCCGAAAGCTCCCTGACCGCTCCGGTGACCTAGACCGTGGCCGTAGCTGTGCGCCGCCACGTGCGGAAGGAGTCGGAGGAGGGCGCTACCGCCGGCACCGGGCGCCGCCGGCGGGTTTCGATCCTCGGCGAGTTCCTTGCCGCCCTGGTTTCGGTTGTGCTGATCTCGGCGGCCGGCACCGGTTTGTTCGAGGAGCAGTTGACGAAGAAGGCCCTGAGCGAGGAGGCGAACCTCCTTACGCAGAGCCGGCTGAGTGTGGTGGTCGCCGCCTACGAGACCCGGGAGGAGACCCTGGCGCTCACCCTGCGGTACCTGGCGGAACAGCTGAACGTCAGCGGCGCCACCGACAGGAGCCAGTACACGGCGCTGGTGAGCCAGCTCAGCCAGACCGCAAGCACCCTCGACATCGACATGCTCGGGGTCTTCGACCCCGACGGGAAGTTCGTCGCCGGGGAGGGCAGGATGTTCGAGGGAACCGAGGTGGTTACCAGAGCGGTGCCGGGTCTGCGATCCCGGCTGGTGGCGACCGGCAGGGACACCTACGAGAGGGTGCTGGCGACGAAGATCGGCCCGGACAAGGGCGTGCTCGTGGGGGGCCTGGACTTCGCCGACGGCGCTGCTCACAGGTTGCGCAAGACCCTGGGCGACCGAGGCCAGGTGATCCTGGTCGCCGGCAACCGGGTGGTCGGGAGCACCATCGATCTGGAGGGGTCGCAGCTCCCCGGTTCCTCCCGGGCCGGAGAGCTTCCGACGACGCCCAAGAAGATCGAACTGGCCGGCAAGCCGATGCTGGTTGCATACAGCTCGGTCGGGCGCCCGGGCGAGCCGCTTGGAGAGGGCGCCATCGGGGTTGCGGTTCCGGACCCGGTAGAGGACCTGACCGAGAGGCTCACCCTCGTCCGCTTCCTTTCGACCCTGGTCCTGACCGGCGCGGCCCTGCTGATGGGGTGGCTGTTGTTCTGGACCCTGGTGCGCCCGCTGGTCGGGTTGTCCAAAACTGCCACCCGCATCGCTAAGGGAGACCTCGGGGCGAGGTTCCGGGCACCCCGGGACAACGAGATCGGCCGGCTGGCAAGTGCGCTCCAGCAGATGACCACCGAGCTTCAGGGCAAGACCCGGCGCCTTCAGGAGGCGTCGAAACGCCTGCTGGTCGCCCAGCAGGACGAGCGCCAGCGGATGGCCCGGGACCTGCACGACGGGATGCAGCAGCAGCTGGTGGTCCTGGCGGTGAAGATCAAGCAGCTGGCGGCCTCGGAGGAGCCCCCCAACCCGCTGGTGCTCGAGCACCTGGCGGCCGAGGCGGAGGAGGCGGCGTTCGCCCTCCAGGACCTGGGCCGGGGCATCTTCTCCACGGTCCTCGGGGACCAGGGCGTCGCGGCAGCTCTTCGTACGTCGGCCAGCCGGCTGCCGATGCAGGTGCGGCTCGACGTGGCCCCGAAACTGGAGGAGTTGCGATTCAGCCCCGAGATCGAGGGCACCCTGTACTTCGTGACCATGGAGGCGATGGCCAACGCCCAGAAGCACGCGCCGGAATCGCAACTGACCATCGCCCTGCGGGAGGGCCCGGGCGAGGTGGTCCTGGAGGTCTCGGACGACGGCCCCGGCTTCGACCCGGCTCAGGGCAGGATCGGTGCGGGCCTGCAGAACATGGCCGACCGGGTGAACGCGGTCGGAGGAACCTGGAGCCTGGTCACCGCACCGGGTAAGGGGGTGAAGCTGCTCGCCCAAATCCCGCTGGAGACGCCGGCGATCAGTTGACCGTCGCAGACTCCCTGAGGTAGATCAGGACCGCAGCCACCCGACGGTTGAGCTCCGGCTCCTCCGAGAGGCCGAGTTTGGAGAAGACCGAGGCGATGCGCTTCTCGATTGTTCCCAGCGACACGTTGATCTCCTGGGACAGGCGCGCGTTGTTCTTGCCCTGGGCCATCAGCCGCAGCACCTCCATCTCCGCCTGGCTGAGCTGTCCGAGAGCCGACCCCGGCTTGCGGGAGCGCAGGGCCAGCAGCCGCTCGACGATCCTGGGGTCGAGAACCGACCCGCCGGCCGCGACCTCGTGGAGAGCACGCACCAGCTGGGCGACGTCGCCGACCCGGACCTTGTGCAGGTAGCCGTAGCCGGCCACTCCTTCCTTGAGCAGCGCCCAGACGTAGCTCTCGTCGTCGTGCTGGCTGAGAACCACCACGCCGATCTCCGGGAACTCGGCCTTGATCTCGTGGGCGGCCTTGATCCCCTCCATGGTGTGGGTGGGCGGCATGCGGATGTCCATCAACACGACATCGGGGTGGGTGCTCCGGGCCTGCTCGATGACCGAGTCGTAGTCGACTGCGACGCCGACGACGTTCATCCCCTCCTCCTCCAGCAGGCGCCGGGTCCCCTCCCGCAACAGGAACTGGTCTTCGGCAATAAGAACCTTCAGAGGGGTGGTGGTCGGAGTGGGTTGGGTCGCTAGGATCGCCGCCTCATTTCACGCAGCGGGCACAAGGTCCGCCGGCCTGTTCCGTTCGGTGAGCCCCCCTTGTTAGGGGGGCTACCGACGGTTCCGTTGACTAGCATGCTAGACGAAAGAGGCTCCCCGGCGTCCCGTCGGGACGCCCCCCTTAGGTCGAAAATGCTACGTGTCAACACCTCAGATTCGAACTTGAGGACCCGAGGTTCAGCGCTTCCCTGGCTGTGGATCTGCGCGGGCAACCGGCCCGTCGTAGCTACTCTTCCACGCTGCCGGTGGGGGGGCTACCCTGCTAGCCCCCAATCTTCGCGGAGGTTTACCCCCCTGCGACGCGTGCCGGGCAAAGGGCGGGGGTGCGCATCACAGGTAGAATTGGTTTTTCTCAAAGGACGAGGTGAGCCGAGTGATTGAGCGTGGAACAGCCCGTGTGAAACGGGGCCTGGCGGAGATGTTGAAGGGCGGCGTCATCATGGACGTCACCACCGCCGATGAGGCGAGAATTGCCGAGGAGGCCGGCGCCTGCGCCGTGATGGCGCTGGAAAGGGTTCCCGCCGACATCCGCCGGGACGGCGGCGTCGCCCGGATGTGCGACCCGAACAAGGTTTCCGAGATCATGGCTGCGGTGACCATCCCCGTCATGGCCAAGGCCCGCATCGGCCACTTTGCCGAGGCGCAGATCCTCCAGTCGCTGGGGGTCGACTTCATCGACGAATCCGAGGTCCTGACCCCGGCCGATGAGAGCTTCCACATCGACAAGTGGAACTTCACCGTCCCGTTCGTCTGCGGCGCCACCAACCTGGGTGAAGCCCTGCGCCGGATAGGCGAGGGCGCAGCGATGATCCGCTCCAAGGGTGAGGCCGGCACCGGCAACGTGGTCGAGGCCGTGCGGCACCTGCGCTCGATCACCGATGAGATCCGCCGGCTCAGCATGCTGCCCTCCGAGCAGCTGATGACTCAGGCGAAGAATATGGGAGCGCCGTTCGAGCTGGTGAAGGAGGTCGCCGAGACCGGGCGCCTTCCGGTTGTGCTGTTCTGCGCCGGGGGAGTGTCCACCCCAGCCGACGCCTCGCTGGTCCTGCAGCTGGGGGCCGAGGGCGTGTTCGTCGGCTCCGGCATCTTCAAGAGCGAGGAGCCGGCCCGCATGGCCCGCGCCGTCGTTGAAGCGACCACCTACTTCAACGATCCCGACGTGCTGGCCAAGGTCTCCCGCGGCCTGGGCGAGCCGATGAGGGGCCTGGACCTCCGGGACGTCCCGGCCGACAAACTTCTGGCGCCGCGCGGATGGTAGCGGACCCCCGCATAGGGGTCCTGGCGCTTCAGGGGGATTTCGCCGAACACCTCGCAGTCCTGGAGTCGTGTGGCTACCGGCACTTCACGGTCCGGT
>DASTUJ010000004.1 GCA_035759705.1 Actinomycetota bacterium
GCTGTCGGGCGGGGACATTGCCAAGGCGATCGTCGGCGGGATTCAGTCGCTGATGCTCGTCCTGCCTATCGGAGGCATGGGCGTGACCGCCTGGAACGTCATCAAGCGGTCAGTAAAGGGCATTCGCAACCTTCACCAGAGCCGTCCGGCCGCCGGGCTGGCGGTGGGGATTGCCTGCGTTGCCGGTCTGGTGTTTGCCGTTTACACCCTGTGGCCCAACGGTGACTACCGACCGATCCAGAAGCAGGAGCGGTGGACCGCAGGAGAGGCGTTTGAGAAGACCAGGGACATCCCGAGCGGCCGTCCCGGCCTGACCGAGGAGCGGGAGGAGGAGCTGGGCGGTGCTCCGGCGGTGGCGGAGGAATCGGTAACGGGTGAAGAGGAAACCGAGGGCTCTAAGGTCGACCCGACCCCGGAGCCCAGCGCCGACTCGGGATCCGACGAGGACACCGGAGCAACTCCAAGACCTTCGGCTTCAGCTTCGCCCTAGGAAAAGCCGTCCACCGGTAGGCTTGAACGGTGAGCGCAAAGGAGCCCTCGGTGGCAGGTGACTCGGGCGCCCGGCGAGTCCAGGAAGTGGCCATGGGCTACTACAGCTCGCAGGCGCTGTACGTCGCCGCCAAGCTCGGCATCGCCGACCTGCTGGACGGCGGTCCGCAGTCTGCAGACGGCCTGGCAGCCGCGATCGGAGCCGATGCGGACGCGCTCCACCGGACGCTGCGCCTGCTGGCGCAGGAGGGCATCTTCTCTCTCGACGCCGAAGGCCGGTTCTCCCTGAATGCCGCCGGCGCCGAGCTGAAGACGGGGGAGTCCGGGTCGATGCGGGACCTGGTTCTCGTATTCGGGGAGGAGTTCTACCAGGCCTTCGGCGAGTTGCTGGTGGCGGTCAAGACCGGCCGTGACGCATTCCGGATCACCTTCGGCCGAGGCCTGTTCGAGTACCTGGAGAAGTACCCGGACCGGGGCCGGGCGTTCGACCGGGCGATGGGCGCCGGAGCGGTCTTCTTCGCCTCGGTCCCCGCCGCCTACGACTTCGGTTCGATCGCCACGGTCGTGGACGTCGGGGGAGGGAACGGCACATTGCTCGGCTCGATTCTCGCCGCCCACCCGCACCTGAGAGGCATCCTCTACGATTCCGGCCCGGTGGTGGAGTCCGCGAGGTCGAACCTTCATGCCCTGGGTGTGTCGGACCGGGTCACGGCGGTGGCCGGCAACTTCTTCAACGAGATCGCCGCAGGCGGGGACGCCTACCTGTTCGCCCGAATCCTCCACGACTGGACCGACGACCAGTGCCTGACGATCCTGTCCAACTGCCGCAGGGCGATCAACCCGTCAGGGCGGGTGCTGGTGGTCGAACGACTGCTTCCCGGGGCCTACGCCACCGCCACCGACGTCAACATGCTGGCGGTGACCGGCGGGCGGGAGCGAAGCGAGGAGGAGTTCGGCCGCCTAATGTTCGAGACGGGGTTCCGGCTGGAGCGGGTGATGCCGCTACCCCTCGAGTACAACCTGATCGAGGGCGTCGCCGTTTAGGCCCGGCGCAGGGGCCCTCGGCGGAGCGGCTCCCGGCCCGGCGGCTGGGTTGGGTGAGCCCGGGGTGCGGACTCGGGGATCCGGTGGGTCGCCAGGTGATGCTCGAGCAGCTCGAACTCCTTGCCGTGGTGGCTGATGGTCATCGGCTCTCCCGACTTGATCATGTAGGTGGCCTTCTCCTTCAGCACGACAACGGAGAGCTTGCGGTCCCGGTAGCAAAGGTTGAACGCCAGCCGGGTCAGTCCGTCGGGCAGGCGGGGCGAAAAAGCCAGGCAGGGACCTCCGACCCTCAAGCCGCCGAATCCGGCCACGAGCACGTTCCAGGTGCCGGCCATCGAAGCCAGGTGGATCCCGTCGCTGGTGTTGCCGTGAAGGTTGGCGACGTCCACGAGGGCGGTCTCGGCCAGGTAGTCGTAAGCCAGGTCCATGTACCCCAACTCAGCAGCGATCACCGCCTGGCACGCCGCCGAGAGCGACGAGTCGCGCACAGTGATCCGCTCGTAGTAGGCGAAGTCCCTCTCCTTTTGGTCCGGGTCGGGGAAGTAGTCGTGCCGGAGGACCATGGCCAGAACGAGGTCGGCCTGCTTGACCACCTGCTTGCGGTACAGGTCGAAGTACGGGTAGTTCAGCAGCAGCGGGTAGCGTGACGGCGCGGTGTTGGTGAAGTCCCACATCTGGTACAGCGTGTACCCCTCGGACTGAGGGTGCACCTTCAGGGTCTCGTCGTAAGGGACGTACATGGCCTCGGCGGCCGCCCGCCAGCCGGCCGGCTCGTCCTCCCCGAGCTTCAGGGATCGCGACAGGTCCATGTGCCGCTCCACGGCATCCGCCGCCGCCCGCAGATTGTGCTGCGCCATGAGGTTCGTGTAGACGTTGTTGTCGGCCAGGGCGGAATACTCGTCGGGCCCGGTGATACCGTCGATGCGGAACTTGCCCTCACGGTCGAAGTGCCCGAGCCCCACCCACAGGCGGGCGGTTTCGACCAGCAGCTCCACCCCGACGTCTCGTTCGAATCGTTCGTCCTGGGTGGCGTCGACGTACCGGGTGACGGCGTACGCGATGTCGGCGTTGATGTGGAAGGCCGCGGTCCCGGCCGGCCAGTAACCGGAGCACTCCTCGCCGGCAATGGTCCTCCAGGGAAATGCGGCCCCTTTCAGTCCCAGGTCCCTGGCCCGCCGGCGGGCGGCGTCCAGCGTGCCGTGCCGCCATCGCAGCACGTCGCCGGCGGCTTTGGGGACGGAGTGGGTCAGGAGCGGTAGGACGAAGATGTCGGTGTCCCAGAAGGTGTGGCCTTCGTAGCCGACCCCGGTCAGCCCCTTGGCTCCGATCGGCCGCTTTTCCGCCCGGGCCCCCGCCTGCAGGACGTGGAAGAGCCCGAGGCGTGCCGCCTGCTGTACCTCGGGGTCGCCCTCGATCTCTATGTCGGCGCTCTCCCAGTACTCGTCCAGATAGCTCCGCTGCTCCTTCACCAGGCCCTCCCAGCCGGCGTGTTTTGCTGCGGTGAGGGCGGCGGTTACCTGGTCGAACAGGGCCTGGCGGGAGCGGACCCCCGACCAGCCGTAGGCCAGGAACTTGACGATACGGATCTTGTGGCCCGGCTTCAGGGTGCTGGTGAAGGTAACCCGGGCGATGTCCTTGGAGACATCCACGTGGACCGCGGTGTCCTCCGGTCCCTCCCAGATGTGATCCATGGCCGCCGCCAGGCGCAGCTCGCTCCGATTGGTGTGGTGGACCAGCGCCGCCCCGGTGTCCCACTCGGAGAACTGTTCCGACTCGAGCGGAGAGTCGAGGATCTGCGACACCCGGGGGTCCTTGCGGGTTTGGGGGAGAGGCTCGTTGGCGACCAGCTCGGACTGGATGACCACCCGCGCCGGCCCGCCCACCGCTTCGACCTCGTAGAGGATCGCCGCTGCGGCTCGCTGGGTCAGCGACACCAGCCGGGTCGACGTGATCCGGGCCCGCTGCCCGGCGGGGGAGACCCAGTCGACCTCGCGATGGAGCGTCCCGCCCTGCAGGTCGAGCACCCGCTCGTGCTTCTCCAGCTCGCCGTAGCGCACGTCGAACGGCTCGTCGTCCACCAGCAGCCGGATGATCTTGCCGTTGGTGACGTTGATGATTGACTGTCCGGATTCTGGGTCCCCGTAGCCGGGCTCGGCGCTCGGAAGCGGGCGCTGCTCGTAGAACGAGTTCAGGTAGGTCCCCGGCAGGCCGAACGGCTCCCCCTCGTCCAGGTTGCCCCTGAGGCCCAGGTGGCCGTTGGCCAGGGCGAACAGCGACTCGGTCTCGGCCAGCGTGGCGAGGTCCAGGCACTCTTCCCGGACGTGCCACGGCTCCAGCTTGAAGCTGGGTTTTGCTTTCAACTAACCTCCGGCTCCAACTCCAGCAGCTCGGCGAGATCCTGAACGACCAGGTCCGCTCCGGCCTCCCTAAGTGCGTCGGCCTGGCCGGCGCGGTTGACCCCCACAACGTACCCGAATCCGCCGTCCCGGCCTGCTGCCACCCCGGCAAGCGCATCCTCGTAAACCGCTGCGGCTGCGGGCTCCACGCCGAGCATCTCGGCGGCGTGCAAAAACGTGTCCGGGAATGGCTTGCCCCGCAGACCCTGTGCGATGGCGACGTTGCCGTCCACCACGGTGTCGAAGCGACCGGCCAACCCTGCTGCCGCGAGAACCGACGGGGTGTTGGTGCTGGCCGACACGACGGCCCGCTTGAGACCCGCCTGCTCAACCGCATCGAGGTAGCGGCGGGAGCCCTCGAAGGCATCGACCCCCTGCTCCTGCATGATCTCCAGGACGAGGTCGTTCTTGCGGTTCCCCAGACTCTGCAGGGTCAACGAGCCCGGGGCGTCGTCGGGCTCACCCTCCGGCAGGTCGATCGCGCGGGAGGCAAGGAAGGACTTCACGCCGTCCATCCGCGGCTTACCGTCCACGTATGCCAGGTAGTCGGACATCTCGAACAGCTCGGGGACCTTGGTTTTGAGCTCGGCTTCGACTCGAAGGAACTCGTCGAACATCTGCTTCCAGGCCTGGAAGTGAAGAGACGCGGTTGAGGTGAGCACCCCGTCAAGGTCGAAAAGACACGCCGTGATGCCCTCGGGCAGCCCTATGCGGCTCCGCTTCGGTGAGTTTGCAGACAGAAAGCCGGCCTTAATCGCAGAACGGGAAACAGGGTGAGGATATCTTTTCGGCCGCGTCCGCCTTCTTCGGAGCCGGATCACCACCGCCCGACGACGGCGGGGACCCACCCGACTGGCGGTTCGCCAGCACGTCGGCGGCGCTGTTGCCGGCGCCGGGAATGCCGTCCGGTGCCGACTCGGAGTCGTCGTCGTCGACCACCACGGGGTCGTCGGCGCTGGCCAGGGTTGCCGACGGCACGTGCAACCTGGGAGTGACTATCTGGCCGCCGAACCTGGGGCGGTGAAAGTCGGTGCCCTTGGTGCCCTGAAGGGCCTGCGACATGAACTTCTTCCAGATGGTCGCCGGGAACGAGCCGCCGGTGACCTGCTTGCCGCGAACGTTCTGCATCTCCGGGATGTAGCCGTCCGGGTTGGGTGGGAAGCCCATCCACACGATGGCGGTCAGCTCGGGCGTGTAGCCGGCGAACCAGGCGTTCTGGAAGTTCTGGGTGGTGCCGGTCTTGCCGGCGGCCGGCCGCCCGATCTTGGCGCCGGTTCCGGTTCCGGACTGAACGTTGCGCTCCAGAACGTAGTTGACCGAGTCGGCGACGTTGGCGTCGAGGGCCCTCTCCCTCTTCGGGTGACGCTCGACGAGCACCTCGCCGTTGGGGCGGGCGATCTTTGTGACCACCAGGGTGTCCGGCCGCTCCCCGCGCTGGGCGAAGGTGGTGTACGCCCGGGCCATCTCCATCGGGGTGACGTCGGTGGTGCCGAGCGCCAGGGCGCAGCCGGCGTCGAACGCTGGAATGTCGATTCCGGTCCTGCCGGCGATCTCGATGAACTTGTTGGGGGTCACCACGACATCCATCATCTGGGCGTAGATGGTGTTGACCGACGCGAGGGTTGCCTGCGTGATGTCCATCGCGCCGTAGCTTGCGTTGCCGAAGTTTCCGACCTCCCACGGCTTTCCGTCGGCGTTCTTGCACTGCGGGCTGTCCAGCTGGACGGGACCGGCGCCGGAGAAGGTCGAGGAGAGGGATTTGCCCTCATCCAGGAAAGCCGCCAGGGCGAACGGCTTGAAGGCCGACCCGGCCTGCCGACCGCCGCCGGTCGCGTTGACGTCGGCAGCGAAGTTGAAGCCGCGGGACCGATCGATGTTGTCGACCTCACGACCGCCGACCATCGCCCGGATCCGGCCTTCGGGATCCATCGCAACCAGGGCCACCTCGGGGTCGTCCGGGCGGTCCAGGGTGGTGCGGACGGCGTGTTCGGCCGCATCCTGCGCCTTCAGGTCAAGAGTGGTGTGGATCTGCAGGCCTCCGGCCAGGATCTCCTCGTCGTTCAAACCGAAGTCCCGCTTGAGAATGCGCCTCACGTACTCAACGAAGTAGCCGGCACGGGGCGAGTCGACCTCGATGGTCATGCCCGGCTTGTACTGGGCGAGCAGGTCCTCGGCTTTGGCCGCCTCGGCCTCCTCCGCCTTGATATAGCCGCCGGTCTTCATGCCGTCGAGCACCCGGTTGCGGAGGTCAACCGAAGCCTCCAGGTTGCTTCCAATCTGGTACCGCTCCGGAGACCGGATTGCGCCGGCCAGGTAGGCGGCCTGCCCGGTGGTCAGCTCGTTGGCGCCGACCTTGAAGTAGGTGCGGGCCGCGGCCTCGGCGCCGTAGGCTCCCCGGCCGAAGTAGACGGTGTTGAGGTAGCGCTCCAGGATCTCCGTCTTGTTCATCTCGCGTTCCAGCTGCATCGCCCAGAAGACCTCTTTGAGCTTGCGCATGTAGGTGCGGTCCTTGCCGATCTCCGGCATGGTGTTGCGGACCAGCTGCTGGGTGATGGTGGAGCCGCCCTGCTGGATCTCGCCGCCCTCGAGGTTCGCGCGGGCGGCACGTACGATGGCCTTGACGCTCATGCCGTTGTGTTCGAAGTACTCCCGGTCTTCGGTGGAGACCACGGCCAGCTGCAGGGGCTTCGATATGTCGTGCAGCGGGACGAGAGTCCGGTTCTCCTCGCCGTGCAGCGTAGCGATAACCTGGCCGTCGGCCGCCAGCATCTTCGACGACTGCGCCGGCTTCGTCATCTCCGGGAGGGGCAGCGTTACCAGCCGAGTGAGGCCGTAAATCCCCGAAACTGCGAGCACTGCACCAACGGCCATCCAGGGCCACTTGGCCAAAACGCGGGTGAGTGCTGAGTGAAGTCGCATGTTTACGAGGTTCAGTCCGTTCGTGGCCATCGTAGCCGGTTCGTACCCTGGCTCGGAATAGAGGAAACCAAGGAAAATGTGAAGGTGAATCCGCCCGAGGTTATCGATGCCCAAAGAATGAATCGAGCGGTTCTGGCCCGGCAGCTTTTGATCGATCGAGCAGCCGCCTCCACGCCCGAGATTCTCGAAAAAATGGCAGGCTTGCAGGCCCAGTATGCGCCCTCTTCCTACGTCGGTCTGTGGTCTCGCCGGCTGGGGATGGAGCGGTCCGATCTTGACGGTGCGCTGAACGACCGATCGGTGATCCAGGGCACCCTCATGCGGGTCACCATCCACCTCGCTTCCCGCGACGACTACTGGCTGTTCGCGGCCGGGTTGCGGTCGGCCCGCCGGCAGATGTGGCTGCGGCTGATGAGGGGCCAGCGGACGGACGACCAGATGCAGGCCCTGGCCGATCGCACCCGTACGATTCTGTCCTCCGGTCCCATGAAGCGTGCCGAGTTGGTCAAACAACTCGGCGTCGACAGTGAGACGTGGGTGGGGATCGGCCTGTGGGTCGACCTCGTCCGGGTGCCGCCATCGGGGACCTGGGCCCGGCGCAGGGCCGATCTCTACGGCCTGGCGGAGGACTGGGTCGGCCCGTGCACGGTTGCTGAGGAGCATGGGGTCGACCATCTGATCCGGCGGTACCTCGACGGTTTCGGACCGGCGGGCATGGGCGACCTGGTCAGCTGGAGCGGCCTTCCGGCTTCGATGCTTGCGCCGAGGCTGGAGGCGATGGAAACCGTCTCGTTTCAGGATTCGTCCGGCAGGGAGCTTTTCGACCTGCCGGGCGGGCTGCTGCCGGACCCGGGGACGCCGGTGCCGGTCCGATTCCTGCCGACCTGGGACGCCTCGCTGCTGGTCCACTGCAGGCGCGCCGGGATCCTGCCCGAGCGCTACCGGGCCCGCGTGTTCCACGTCAAGAACCCCCAGTCGGTGAACACCCTCCTGGTCGACGGCGCAGTTGCCGGAACCTGGAGAAACGACAAGGGCCGGATTGTGGTGGAGCCGTTCGAACCGCTGGATCCGGCGACGCGGCGGGAGGTCGACCAGGAGGCGTCCCGCCTCGAGGCTTTCGTTAGCGGAGTTTCGGGGGATAGTTGAGTTATGGAAAACCTGATGGGCAGCCTCCTGATCGCCAGCGGATCGTTGATGGACCCGAACTTCCGGCGGACCGTCGTGGTCATCACCGAACACAGCGACCAGGGCGCCGTCGGCCTGGTTCTCAACCGCCCGGCGCCGGTGACGGTGGCCGAGGCGACCCCCGACCTGGCTTCGTTGGTGGAGCCAGGCTCGCCGATATTCGTGGGCGGCCCGGTGCAGCAGGAGGCGGCCATCGTGCTGGCAGACTTCGAGTCGTTCAACGACTACGGCCGGATCGTCGTGGGCTCCATCGGATTGCTGTCGACCTACAACGGCGAGGGCGACGACCCGGCCATCAAGCGGGCCAGGGTTTTCGCCGGCTACGCAGGGTGGGGCCCCGGTCAACTCGAATCGGAGGCCGAGGAGGACGCCTGGATCATCGAGGACGCATTCCCGGAGGACATCTTCACCGACGAGCCGAACAAGCTGTGGAGCGCCGTGCTGTCCCGCAAGGGGGGCAGCTACCGCCTGCTGTCTTTGATGCCGGAGGATCCCTCCAACAATTGATCAATTGATGGGGTGGATTCCGGACGAGCTGGCTTATGCCGGCCGGGAGAACCGGGACCCGGTTCACGCCGCCCGGTACGACCAGAAGATGGACGCCGAGGCGAAGCGTGAGCTGGCCGAGCTACTGAGGCTCGGCATCGGCAAGGAGTCCACGGTGGTCGACCTCGGCGCCGGAACCGGCCAGTTCGCTCTTGAGGCCGCATCGGCGGTCAAGCGGGTGGTCGCAGTGGACGTTTCCGAGGTGATGCTCGGACGCCTTCGGGAGAAGCTGGAGGCCTCCAGGGTGACCAACGTCGAGTGCGTTTCGGCGGGCTTTTTGACCTACGAGCACGACGGACATCCGGCCGATCTCGTGTACAGCAGGTTTGCGCTGCACCACCTGCCGGACTTCTGGCAGGCGATTGCCGTCGACCGGATAGCCGGGATGCTCCGGCCGGGCGGGATCTTCCGGCTGTGGGATGTGGTCTACAGCTTCGACCCGTCGGAGGCGGCCGAGGTACTGGAGGCGTGGATGTCGAGTTCCGGTGCGGACATCGAGGGGGAGTGGCTCCGGTCCGAGTTTGAGGATCACATTAGGGACGAGAACAGCACCTTCACCTGGCTGCTGGAGCCGATGCTGGAGAAAGCAGGGCTGAAGATCCAGAGGGCGGAGTACAGCGACGATCAGATCTTTGCTCAGTACATCTGCGTGAAGGCTTAAAGCTAAACCGAAACGGCTTTCGAAAACGGAGCCGCTATCGATGAGAATTGTGGAATGAACGACTTCATCAAAGTGGCGGGCGCCCGCGAGAACAACCTGAAGAACGTCACTCTCGAGATCCCCAAGCGGCAGATCACCGTGTTCACCGGGGTGTCCGGCTCAGGTAAGTCGTCTTTGGTTTTCGACACCATCGCATCGGAGGCCCAGCGGCAGCTGAACGAGACCTTCACCGCGTTCGTCCGGAACTTCCTGCCCAGCTACAGCCAGCCCGACATCGACTCGATCGAGAACATCTCGACCGCCATCGTCATCGACCAGAAGCGGATCGGCGGCAACTCCCGCTCGACCGTCGGCACCATCACCGACATCAACCCGCTGATGAGGCTGCTCTACTCCCGGGTCGCCAAGCCGTTCATCGGCTGGTCCAACGTCTTCAGCTTCAACGACCCCCAGGGCATGTGTCCGGAGTGCGACGGCATCGGCCGGACCACCCAGCTCAACCTCGACAAGTTTTTCGACAAAACCAGGTCTTTAAACGACGGCGCCATCCTGCATCCCGACTACAAGGTGGGCGGTTGGTGGTGGCGTCTGTACGCCCAGAGCGGTTTCTACTCCGCCGACAAACCCCTGCAGGATTTCACCGAGGACGAGTGGCACAAGCTGCTCTACCACGAGGACAAGCTGCCCCTGGAGTTCGCCGGCTCGGAGTTCAACGCCACCTACGAAGGCATTGTCACGAAGTTCAAGCGGCTCTATGTAGCCAGGGACGTCAACGAGATGCCCGAGCGCACCCGGAAGGTGTTCCTCTCCTTCGTGGACTCCGCCACCTGCCCGGCTTGCAAGGGCCTCCGGCTGAACGAGGCCTCTCGCAGCGCCAAGATCGACGGCTACTCGATCACCGACCTGTGGGCGATGGAGACCAACGAGCTGATAAAGGTCATCCGCAGCTTCTCCGACCCCCTGGCGGCCCCGATCTGCAACAGCCTGGTCGAGCGCCTGGACCACCTGATCACCATAGGCCTCGGCTACCTCAGCCTGGACCGGCAGACCGCCACCCTGTCGGGCGGTGAGTCGCAGCGGATCAAGATGGTTCGGCATCTGAACTCCAGCCTCACCGAGATGATGTACGTCCTGGACGAGCCAAGCGTGGGCCTTCACGCCCGTGACACCCAGCAGCTGAACGAGCTCCTGTTCCGTTTGCGGGACAAGGGAAACACGGTGCTGGTGGTGGAGCACGACCGGGATGTCATAGAGATTGCCGATCACGTGGTGGACATGGGCCCCAAAGCGGGCGCTCAGGGCGGACATGTGGTGTACGAGGGGAGCGTCGATGACCTTTACGAGGCCGACACCCTCACCGGACGGTTCATGAAGCACAAACTTCCCCTGAAGGAGAACGCCCGGCCGCCTTCGGGCAAGCTCCGGGTTGAGAACGCGGCCGCGAACAACCTCAAGAACGTGACCGTCGACATCCCCACCGGGGTCTTCGTCGTGGTGACCGGGGTGGCCGGCTCGGGCAAGAGCTCATTGATCAACGACTCGTTCCTGCCTCTGTACCCGGAGGCGGTGGTCATAGACCAGGCGGCGGTCGGCGTCTCCCGCCGTTCCAACGCCGGAACCTACACCGGGATGATGGACGACATCCGAAAGCTGTTCGCCAAGGCCAACGACGTGAGCCCTTCGTTGTTCAGCTTCAACTCCAAAGGCGCCTGCCCCAACTGCCAGGGGCTTGGGGTGATCTACACCGACCTGGCGTTCATGGAGGGCTACAAGTCGCCGTGCGACGTCTGCGAGGGCAAGCGCTTCACCGCCGACGTGCTGGAGCACAAGGTTCGGGGCCGATCGATCAGCGACATCCTGGAGATGACTTCGGCCGACGCTCTGGACTTCTTCACCGAGAAGAAGGTGGGGAAGGTCCTTGCGGCACTGGTCGACGTCGGACTGGGCTACCTCAAGATCGGCCAACCGCTGAACACCCTGTCCGGCGGTGAGTGCCAGCGGCTGAAGCTGGCGACCGAGTTGCACAAAAAGAGCAGTATCTACGTAATGGACGAGCCGACCACCGGCCTGCACATGTCGGACGTCGGGCACCTGCTGGAGATCATCGAGCGGCTCGTGAGCCAGGGGAACACGGTGATTGTCATCGAGCACGACCTGGATGTGATCAAGAACGCCGACTGGATCATCGACCTGGGTCCGGATGCCGGCAGCGCCGGGGGAGAGGTGGTCTTCGAGGGGACGCCGAGCGACCTGGTGAAGGCGGCGAATTCACTGACCGCCGACCACGTCCGGCGGGATCTGGAGATATTCGCTACCGTCTGAGGCGTGAGCGACGTTATTCAGATTGCCGGAGCCCTGGGCGTCCTCGTGCCGTTCGTGCTTTTGCAGGCTCGCCGGGTCGATTCTGCGTCGCTCCCTTACCTGGTACCGAACCTTTTGGGCTCGGGCCTCCTTGCTGTGATCGCAGCCCTCGACCGCAACTGGGGTTTCCTGCTGCTCGAAGCGGTTTGGGGCGCGGTGGCGGCCAAGGGGATATTCACCAACCTCTTCGGCGCCGGGGGCCTTCCCGCCGACGATAGGGCGTGACGGATCCGGGGAATCCCGTCTTCACCGTGGGCCACGGGGCCCGTTCCATCGATGAGTTCCTTGAGGTCCTGCTGGACGCGGGAATCGGGTTGCTGGTCGACGTGCGCCGCTACCCCGGTTCCAAGCGACACCCCCACTTCGGAAGGGGGGCCCTCGGCGACGCTCTTGCCCGGTCGGGGGTTGCCTACGAGTGGTGGGGAGAGAGCATGGGGGGCCGCAGAGAACCGGACGAGCAGTCCGAGGTACGGCACGGCACCTGGGAGATCGAAGCGTTTCGTGCCTACGCGTCCCACATGGACCGGCCCGAGTTCCGTGAGGCGCTCAAGCGGCTGATGCAGGTTTCGCAGGAACGCAAAGCAGCCGTCATGTGCTCGGAGACCTTGTGGTGGAGGTGCCACCGCCGACTGATCGCCGATGCCGTCGTGGCCGCCGGCGGAGGTGTCGTTCACCTGGGGATGGGCAGGCCGCAGCCACATCGACTGACGGGATTCGCCCGTGTAGACGAGAATGGGTTGCTGGCATACGACGGGAACATCTCGGCAGCCCCACTCCAACGAAAGGCGAGCGCCATGGCGACAAAGACTCCACCCGACGAGGGGCCGAACCCCTTCGTAATCAACATCGAGGAAGCGACCCTCGCCAACGACAACTACCGAAGCACCCTTTGGACGGGGAAGAACCTGCAGATGACCGTGATGAGTATCGAGCCGGACCACGACATCGGCCTGGAGGTCCACGAGGACGGCGACCAGTTCCTGCGAGTGGAAGCCGGCAAGGCCCGGGTTCAGATGGGACCTGCGAAGGACGACCTGCCGTTCGACCGTGAGGTAGAGGACGACTGGGCCATCCTGGTGCCGGCCGGCATGTGGCACAACGTCACGAACATCGGCGCCGATGACATGAAGGTTTATGCGCTCTACGCCCCGCCGGAGCACCCTCACGGCACGGTGCACGCTACCAGGGCAGAGTCGGACGCAGCCGAGCACTGAGTTGGGTAACCCAACTTTTTCTTCGTCAAATGTCGATTTCTCTCCGGCTGGTTCGACGCATGGGTGAAAGCCCAAAACGTCGTACGAAAGGAGACTTGAGATGACGAGGAAACTGGTTGTAGGAACGTTTGTCACGCTGGACGGAGTCATGCAGGGACCCGGCGGCCCGGACGAGGACCGCGAAGGCGGCTTCGAGCACGGCGGCTGGAGCGTCAACTACTGGGACCAGATGATGGGCGAGACGATGGACGCCCAGATGCCCAAAGCGGACACCCTTCTTCTCGGCCGGAAGACCTACGAGATCTTCGCCGCCCACTGGCCGCACATCAGCGACGACCCGGTGGCCGACCAGCTCAACCGCATGCGCAAGTACGTTGCCTCCCGCACCCTGGACAACCTCGAGTGGAACAACTCCACCCTGCTCGAAGGGGAGGTGGCGGAAGCGGTCGCCAGGCTCAAGGAACAGTCCGGCGCCGAGATCCACGTGACTGGAAGCTGCGACCTCATCCAGACCCTGCTGCGTCACGACCTGGTCGACGAGTTCGTTCTCTGGACCTTCCCGGTCGTCCTTGGAACCGGAAAGCGGCTCTTCGGTGAGGGCACCGTGCCCGCAGGCCTCGCCTGTGTCGACACCAAGGTCTCCACCACCGGCGTCACGATCTCGACCTACCGCCGGGCCGGCGCCATTGAGTACGGCTCTTTCGCCATCGAGGACCAGGAGTCGGTCTCTGCCTAGACCTTCTTGGCGTAGCGCTCGTAGTTCATTCGAAAAAGGGCGATCACGTCGTCCACGTCGTCGGGGCCGGAGATCCGCTTGCTGACCCACCCGCTGTCCGGCAGGACATGGTGGGGGAGCGCCCTTCCGGCCTCGATGATCTCGTTGCGGATCCTTTTCGGAAACGGCAGGTCCGCCAGGCGGTCCCCGTGGATGTGGCCTATCTCCACCTTGCCCATGCGGAACTCGGTCCCACCGAACCGGTGGTCGACGCAAGCTACGCCCGCCCAACCTCCCACGGCGTTGCGGATCGTGTCGTGAATGCTCAGCTGTTCGGTCGTCTGCTCGGTCATCGGTTTCTCCCTTTGGCGTCTCCGTCAGCTTAAGAGTTGAAGTCGGCTTGAGGTCAAGCGGGGCCCGATAATGGGCCGATGGCCGGCTGGACGTGTCCCGACTGCAAACGACGGTTCCGGCGCGCCACCCAGGCCCACGAATGCGCGCCGGCGATGTCGCTGGAGGAGTACTTCTCGACCGGCCCGCGACACGAGAGGCCGGTGTGCGAGGCGGTCCTGGAGTACGTCGAATCCATGGGAGAGGTGCACGTCGAGCCGCTGTCGGTGGGCATCTTCCTCAAGAAGGCGCAGACCTTCGCCCAGCTGCGGCCGATGCAAAAGTGGGTTTCATTGACGTTCGCTCTTACGCGCCGGGTGGTCCACCCGACGATCACTCGAAAGGTGGTGCCCTACTCGGGCCGGTACTACCACGTGTTCAACCTGCGAACCCCGGACGACTTCGATGACCGGATCCGGGCCTGGCTGGCCGAGTCGTACCTGGACTCGCCGGACTAGCTGGCGGCTTCGAGCTGCTCGGTCAGCTCCAGCCAGCGGGTCTCCAGCTCGGATTGCCGGTTCTGCAACGCCTTCAACGCATCGACGTGTTCCTGTAGGCCCAGGTAGTCGCTCTGGTCGTGGGTGGCGATGTTGTGGTTGGCTTCCTCGATCTGCGCCGGCATCTTGGCCAGCTTGCGCTCTATCGAAGCGATCTCCTTGCGGGCCTCCCGGGTGGCCTGGACGTCGAGCTTGCGGGGCTGATCCTTGGAAGCAGCGGCGGCGGGCTTATCGGGGACGCCCCGGAGCTGCTCCAGGTACTGGTCGACCCCGCCCGGCATGTGCCTCAGACGCCCGTCGAGGATGGCGTACTGCTGGTCGGTCACCCGCTCCATGAGGTACCGGTCGTGCGACACCACCAGCAGCGTCCCCGGCCACGAGTCCAGCAGGTCCTCCATCGCAGCCAGCATCTCGGTGTCCAGGTCGTTGGACGGCTCGTCGAGCACCAGGACATTCGGCTCGTTCAGCAGGATCAGCAGCAGCTGCAGGCGGCGCTTCTGCCCGCCGGACAGCTTGCCGACCGGGTTGGAAAGCTGGGCGGTCTTGAAGCCCAGCCGCTCCAGCAGCTGAGCCGGGGTCATCTCCTTGCCGCCGGCGACGTAGGTGGTGCGCTCGCTTTTGATGATGTCGCTGACCCGCTCGTCCGCCATGTGGTCGAGCGCCGCAGGCTCCTGGGTCAGGGTCGCCACCTTGATGGTCTTGCCCCGCTTCACGTGGCCCGAGGTCGGCTTCAGCTCCCCGGTGATCAGCTTCAGGAGGGTGGATTTCCCGGCGCCGTTGACGCCCAGGATGCCGCTGCGCTCGCCGGGCTTGATCAGCCAGGTCACGTCACGTAGGACCTGCTGGTCGCCGTAGGAGACCGAGACGCCGACCAGGTCGACCACCTCCTTGCCGAGACGGCTGGTGGCCATGCGCATCAGCTCGACCTTGTCCCGGACCGGCGGTTCGTCGGCGATCAATGCGTTGGCGGCGTCGACCCGGAACTTGGCTTTGGTCGTCCGGGCGGGGGCGCCCCGGCGCAGCCACGCCAGCTCCTTCTTCATCAGGTTCTGGCGTTTGGCCTCGGAGACGGCGGCCATCCGGTCCCGCTCCACCCGCTGGAGGATGTAGGCGGCGTAGCCTCCCTCGAACGGTTCGACCATCCGGTCGTGGACCTCCCAGGTGGTGGTGCAGACGGCGTCCAGAAACCAGCGGTCGTGGGTGACGACCACAAAGCCGCCGCTGTTGGGGGCCCAGCGGCGCCGGAGGTGTTGGGCGAGCCAGGTGATTCCCTGGATGTCCAGGTGGTTGGTGGGTTCGTCCAGGAAGAGAACGTCGTGGTCGCCCACGAGGACGCCGGCCAGTGCCACCCGGCGCCGCTGCCCGCCGCTCAGGTCGCCGACCGTCGCGTCCCATGGGACGTTGGAGATGAGCCCGTCGATCACGTCACGGATAGCCGGGTCGCCGGCCCAGGTGTGGTCGGGGGTGTCGCCGACGACGGCGTGTGCCACGGTCTGGTTCGGGTCGAGGGTGTCGGACTGGTCGAGCATCCGCACCGTGGTGCCCCGCCGCATCGTCACGCGGCCGGAGTCGGGCACCAGGCGCCCGGAGAGCAGGGAGAGAAGGGTCGACTTGCCGTCGCCGTTGCGGCCGACGATGCCTATGCGGTCGCCCTCGTTTACGCCGAGCGTGACGGAGTCGAAGACGACGCCGTGCTGGAATTCGTGATGGAGGGCTTCAGCCCCGAGAAGGTGCGCCACGCTTCGATGCTAACCGAGGGCCGTCCACGGGCCGGATGGGTCTTAACCACATCCGGCCGAGGAGATTAGTCCTTGAAGCGGCTGGCGGGGTCGAGCTCGGTGTGGGGCTTGGGGGAGTAGTGGGTGATGCTGGGCTCTTCGTCCCGCTTGATGACCTTCGGGAACCTCTTCTCGGCAGCGGGAGCGGCGGGGGCCTCGGGTGCCGCTTCTTCGACGGCTGCTTCTTCGACGGCTACGTCGGCCTCGGTCTCGGGAGCTACTGCTTCAACTTCTGCAACCTGGGTGTCTTCGGTCAAAAGTGTTCTCCTTGCGGGGCTTGCACGCGAAAGGACCCGCTGCTGCGGGTCTCCAACCAGTTTAACCGCTTACGACCCGCTACTTGGGTGCCTGCGTCAGTCCCAGGGAGCGGCGCCCGGGCCGGTCGCCCGGTGGCGCATTGCCTCCAGGGCGACGGCCTTTCCGACCGGGGTCAGCGCCATCCCCGTGGAGAAGTCCCCCGGGAGGAACAGCCCCATCTCGCCGACCGGCAGGACGGTGGGGTCGAGGGCCTTCATGAGGCTGATCTCGCTGGGAGGCTGCCCGGTTCCGGCCTCCCGGTAGTTGGCCTCGGTAGCGGCCTGGCGAATGGTCTCGATGACCGCTCCGAGGGTCGCCTCACCGTCGACGAGCATGGCGAACATGACCTCGGCGGCCAGCCGCTGGTACGGGTTGCCCCCGAGCAGGCTTTGCGGGAACAACCTCCAGCTGCCGAGCGGGTCCTCCAGCGTCTGCTCTCCCGCCTTCGTCAGCACCAGCTCACCCTTCAGCTTCCGGGTCAGGCCTAAGCCGGCGGCGATGTCCAGCAGGCGGGCCTGCTCCCGTCCGTGCTCGGCCCCCGGCGCGATGCTCCGCAGAACCTCGGTCAGGGGCGGGTAGGGGTCGGTGGTTCCCGGAGGAAGCTCGATGGGGTGCAGCAGCCGGTTCGCCAGTCTGGAGACCAGGCGCTGCCGGGTCTCGCTCGGTTCGACCTTGATCCAGTTCTGGATCCGTTCGGTGTTCATGACGTCCAGCGGCGTCTGGCCGCCGAGCATGAAGTTCGGGTTGTTCAGGTAGGTCCGCACGAGCTTGCGCTGCTTGCGCTTCCAGTCCTTGGTCCCGGGCTCCAGCTCACCGGAGGCGACCGCCAGCTCCAGGAAGTCCTGCACGCCGCTCAGTATGTTCGCCTCCTCGACGCCCATGGCGGCGGCCCACTTGAACTCCGGCAGGTCGGGCGGGTAGATCCCGGACGCCAGATTGGCCTCCCGGAACGCCATCAGGCCGACCTGCGGGTTCTCGGTGTAGGCCTGGTGCACCTTCTGGGTGGTGTCGGACCGGCAGATCTCGGCGTAACGCGGCAGCTCGAGCAGGTCGAGGGCGGTCGCCAGGGCGGCCGTGATTGCGGCACGGGCCTCGTCGGTCGGTCTCATCTTGATCGGCAGGTCGTACCAGACGAACCGCTGAACCCGCTCCTGGGTGATCCGGCCGGCGCCACCCCCGCCCGTGACCACGCCCAGGGCGGTCCCCGCCAGCTGGGCGGTTTCGGGGTCCTCGGCGGCGATCGTGCCGAGGGCTTGTGCTATCGCCGGGTCCATTTCGGGCATGTGGTGCTCCTAGGGCAAAACGTAACTTTGACTCAGGCTAACTCTAAGAGCCTGAGGGTTCTTTCAAATACTCGAAATGCATCCCATCGGGTTCGGTCCAGCGGCCCCCCCAGGTAAGGTCGTGGCTCTCTAGCACCTCCACCAGCCGCGGGTCCATCCTCGGCTCCGCTCCGTAGGGGTTCTGGGAGACGTTGAAGTCGAAGGCGATTCCCCAGGCGTGGTGGGAGATCCCCGAGTGGGGGTCGCTGTTCAGGAACCGAGGAGCGAAGCATCCGCCGAAGTCGTTCCGCCGCACCAGGCCGGTCAGCCCCTTCTCGGCGACGTCCTGCATGGCCTCCCGGACCACCGGAATCAGCTTGTTGTGGCACCGGGTCTCCCCGAGGAGCGGGAAGCTCACGTTGGAGGTGTTCTCTTCGATCCACGCGGGGTCGACCGTCAGGTTCCGGCCGGAGCCGGGTCTGCCGGCGAACTCCCCGAACTCCTTTTTGATCTCGACCTGGGGAAGGATCTTCCCGCCCGGGCGGAACACCGCAGCGTCGGCGGGGCCCCTCAAATCGAGCCGGGCGCCGGCCGGCAGCTTGGCTCGAAGGGCATCCTCTGCTTCCGAGCGGTCGGTGCCCCGGTCCAGCTCGACCAGAACGTACTTCAGGTCCGAGATGCCGAGCGTCTTGCTGGTGTCGAGCGACATCACGACCTCGTGGCTCGAAACCAGCTCGTCGGGGACCACCCCGGCAACCGGAATGGTGGTGTTACCGAAGGTCAGCGCGCCCTTTTCGTCGATGCCGCGCAGGGCCGCACCCGACACTCCGAGCAGCGCCCCGCCGTTCGCCAGAGCTTCGAACTGCTCCTTGTGGGAGCCGGGGACGAAGTAGGAGTAGTCCTCCGGTACCACCGCCAGAACCTCGATCGGAACCATGAACCCGGCCGGGGGCTCACCGGGGGTACCCCCATCGGCGGTCCAGGAGGTGAGCCAGCCGACACCGTTGCGGGCGGTCGCCACCGCGCCGATCCCGTCGACATCCCGGGCGGCCTCAGCCAGATCGGGGAGCAGTGAGTCGGTGGTCCAGGTGAGCAGGATGGGCGCTTTCGCCTCCCCTAGAACCGGGTCGGCCCGGCCCCAGAACAGGTTGGCGGCAAACCCGAGCACGGCAATAAGGAGCGCCAGAACGACAATGCGCCGGGCGCGAAAGCTACGGGTTCTGGTCATCAACCAATAGTAGAAGTGGTTGGGGCAGAAGCCGGTTACAGGCGTTCGAGCAGCCGGGAGACTTCCTCGATCAGGTGGTCGACGTCCATGTCCAGATCCCGAAGCACGTCTCGCGCCATGTTGTCCTCCTTCAGGACGCCCAGCAGGACGTGCTCGGTGCCGATGTAGTTGTGGCGCAGGTTGGCGGATTCGGTCATCGCGGCCTCCAGGGCAACCCGTGCGCCGGTGGCGAAAGGAAGGTGGCCGTCGGGCGCCTCGGCCAGCGGAGGGTTCATCTCGGCAACCCTGGCCCTGACCTGATCGAGGGTGATCCCCACCGAACGCAGCGTCGCAGCGGCAACCCCGCTCTCCTCCCGCAGCAGGCCGAGAAGCATGTGTTCGGAGCCGATGTAGTCGTGCCGGAGGTCTCGGGCCTCCTCCTGAGCCAGGATCACCACCTGCCGGGCGGCGGCGGTGAACCTCTGCGGCTTGAAGGCGCTCCTGACTTTCTGCAGCAGGCCGCCCGACGCCGACGGGCTTCGGGCCAGGAACTTCTCCTCCAGGCTGGCCCCCAGCTCCCGCAGCTGGTGGGGTAGGTCCTCGAGCTTCGACTGGCCCTCGAGCTTCGCCTGGCCGGCGTTGAACCGCTGCTGAGCCCCCTGTTTGGTGACCCCGAGCTGCTGGCCTATCTGCGACCAGGACATTCCCGACTCCCTGGCCTGCTGGACGAAGTAGTCGAGCAGCTGGTCGGTGAGGGAGTTGAGCTCCTGCGAGAGGGCCGACGCCTCGGTGAGGCGCGCCTGGCCGTTGCCGTTCTCGGCTCGATGGTTAACGAGCTCGATGAGATCGTCGAGAGTCAGCGGGCCTTTAAGCATGCGTCAAATGTAGGTTGACGGATCGCCCGGGTCAAGGGTGTTTGTGTTCGAGTGCCGGCCTTCCGTTCTGTGCCGGCCACCGCTTTTCAGGCGTTGGCGTGGTTCCGCGGCCGACCAGGTCATTGATTAGCTCGTGGGTCGCATCACGCTGAGCGATGTTCCGAACCTATTCCCCCCATGCCTCAAGGCCTGATGCTAGGATTCGGCGCGATACCACCGACCTAGTGGCGGGGCTGCCGAATGATCAAAACGCATCGAGTGCAGGCGGGCGGCAGGGTTGTTTCGACCTTCCTGTTGGCGCTGTTGGTTGCATCCTTTGTCACGATCCTCGCCTCCCCGGCCATGGCCCTCGGGCTGAGCATCAATCCGAGCTCGGGAACCGCCGGAACGCGGGTTACTGTGAGCCTGAACGGAGTTACAAGCCCGTGCACCGTGACCTTCGACGGAGCCGTGGTAGTACCACCCTCCTCCTGCCAGCCGGATGGCGGGGGCAATGTCTCGACTGCGTTCACCGTTCCCTCCGGGGCCGGAGCAGGACCGCATAACGTTGTAGCGACGATCACGTCGGTCGGGGGCTCAACCACCACATCGGTCACCTTCCGCATCGGCGCTCCTCCCGCACCTCCTCCGCCTCCACCGCCCCCGCCGGTGCCCCCGGCCCCGAAGCCTCCGGCGCCGCCACCTCCTGCACCGCGTCCCCCGGCTCCTGCGCCGAGGCCGCCTGCGCCCGCCCCCCGGCCCCCGGCCCCGGCTCCCGTGCCGCCGCCCCCGTCGGCCACCCGGACCCCGACACCCACCCCCTCTGCTGCTGAGACCCCAACGCCGGGTGCTTCGCCGACTCCAACCCAGTCGGTTTCACCTACTCCTTCGCCGACCTCAACCGATGTCTGTGACATCCAGGCATCGGCGGTCGAGAAGCTGACGGTCAGCCCGACCTCAGGCGGGTCCGGCAGTAACACCACGGTCACCATCGACTGGGCCCCCGATGCCGGTACCGGTTGTGCCGACGCCCGCGCACAGATCCGGGTCAACGGCGAACCGGCCAGCGACCCGATTCCGGTCGGGGGCGCCGAGGCCGAGGTCGACGTTGAGATTCCGGAGAGCGTGGGCGACGGCGAGATCAACGTTGCGCTGGTTTCCGTGGGAGCCAACGGACGCTCCCTTGCCAGCACCACCTTCACCGTTGAAGACGGGGACGGAGACGGCGACGACGAGGAGGTCTCCTCCTGGCTGCTGGTGTCGGCCGGAGTGATCGCTACGCTGGCCGCCATCGCTTCCCAGCAGCTGTACAGCCGCAGAAGGGCTCGTTACGGCCGCAGGTAATCCTGCCAAGTGGCTGTACAGTTTCAATTCGAATGAAAGACAAGCCCCGCTACGCCATCGTCCGCCCTCCTGCCGACTCTTTCTTCCGTGCGGTCTCCGACCATAAAGAAGCGGGGAAGATCGACCCGAAGAACGCTCGCCGGCAGCACGAGAACTTCCGCTACATCCTCGAGGACCTGGTCGGCGAGGTTGTCGAGCTGCCCAAGAACGAGCGGTTTCCCGACTCGTGCTTCACCCAGGACACCGCGATCGTCCTGAAGAATCGTGCGCTGCTCATGCGAACCGCCACCCCCAGCCGCCGGGGCGAAGAGAAGTTGATTGCCAAGGCGCTGGCTCCGCGGGTCGACACGGTGGACTTCGTTCCGCCGCCGGGCACGGTCGAGTGCGGAGACATGATCCTTCTGGGCAACCAACTGCTGGTCGGTCGATCCCGGCGCACGACGCCCCACGGGATCGACTTCGTCAAGAGCTGGGCCGGGGACCTGGGCTACAAGGTGGTACAGGTCGAGGTTCCGATGGGGGTCCTGCACCTGACGACCGCAATATCGGTCATCCACGACGGCCTGGTGATGGGCCTGCCCCACGTCCTGGAGCACCCGGTGTTCGACCGGGTCAACACACTGCCCGTGTACGACGACCCGATAGACGCCTGCAACGTGCTGGTCATCGGGGACCGGGTGATCGCATCAGGCGAGTACAAGGTGCACGAGCTGCTGGAGAAGGAGGGCTTCACAGTGAGCAGGCCGGACCTCTCCGAGTTCATCCGGGCCAACGGCGGGCCGAGCTGCCTGGCGATCCTGATCGAGTAGTTCAGGCGGGTTAGGTACCGGTCCAGGCCCGAACGGTGTCCTCGCCGTCATCGTCCCGGTGCCCCGCTAGGACCGTTTGAATCGGGAACGGGATGACGATTCCTGCCTGGCGGTACCGTTGGTGGACCCGTTTCACGAATTCGTGCCGGACAAGGTACTGGTCGGTGTGCTCCTTCACCCGCAAAATCACGTTGAAGCCGATGCTCGAGTCGGCGAAGGTGTGGTACCTGACGATCGGATCGAAGCCGACGACTCCGCCGCTCACCTCGTTCATCACCTCCCGGCCGACCTCGGTGGTTACCTGCTCCACCCTCTCGAGATCGCTGCCGTAGCTGACTCCGATCGGCACCAGCAGCGCCATCTCGGCGGCCGGCTGGTAGTAGTTCGTGAGAATCGCCGATGCGAGGCGGGAATTGGGAACGACGATCATGTTGTTCCGGAGATTGCGCAGGGAGGTGTTGCGCCAGTTGATGTCCTCGACGTAGCCCTCCTCGCCGGTGTCCAGTACCACGTAGTCGCCGGGAATGACCTTGCGGGAGCCGATCACATGAAGTCCGGCGAAAAGGTTGGCGAGCGTGTCCTGCAGTGCCAGGGCGACCGCAAGGCCCCCGACTCCGAGGGCGGTCAGAATCGGGCCGACCGAGACCCCAAGGGTCTGAAGAGACACCAGCAGACCGATGGAGATGACTGCGAAGCGAGCGATGTTGGCGAAGATTGAGGTGGCCCCGGGAAGGCGCTGATGCCGCGAGGCATAGCTGCCGACAAGTCTCCCGGTAGCTCGGGCGGCGGCAAAGGTGCCGGTGACAATGGCGCAGCCGAGTAGAAGTTTGGAGGCCGCCTGCTGGAAGGCCGGCCGGAGAGGTAGGGCGACTACCGCCCCGTATCCGCCAGCGATGACCGCCCACGCCAGCACCACCTGGGCAAGTCCGCTTTGGACTATGTGACGTGCGCGGTGCTCATCTTTGGCTTCGGCATCATCCGCCGGAACGACACGCCTTCGCAAAAGATGGCGCGCCAGCAGGCCGAGAAGGGCCGAACCAAGGACCAGGGCCAGGGCCAGGATGATCGTGGTTGAGTTCAGGTCGTCGGTGCTCAATGGGAGCTCCCTCTTGATGCGTATTTGGTTCCGACGCAATCAACTCCGGCTTGAGTTGACGATCGTTCCGAGTGCGGCGTGGTGCCGCAAAGGGCCTGTCAGGAAAGACGGCCAAGTTCCACACTACAGCAGCCCCGGGAGAGGTCAACAACTAAGGCCGAGCCGATGGAGGGGACCGGGAATCTGTGCGTGCTTTAATTGGGTAAGTCCATAAAACCCGTGCTTGGGAGGTTCTTCTGGCCGAAAAAGGCAAAACTGCCGCACAGGCCCCCTCCGAAGGGCCGGCGGAGGGCAATGGGCAAAGTGCGCCTGCCGCCCGGGTGCGCGCCGCGGCCGACCGGGCTCGGCCGACCACGGGTGCGAAGCCCCCGGTGGGAGCCAACGGGTCTACGCCCGCCAAGAACGTTCCCCCCAGGACCAAGGCCGCCACCAAGGCCGCTCCGGGGCCGGCCAAGCCCAACGCCGCAACCAAGATGATCCCCGACGAGGTCCTGGACCCCAAACCGCAGGGTGTCAAGGGCGTTTTCTTCCGGTTCCGGCCCCAGTCGTCGCCCCCGTCGATTCCCAAGCCCATCCTCGACATCGTCCGGATGGTCAAAGAGGCCCACCCCAAGACCGACACCCGGGGCCTGGTCCGCGCCTACGAGATCGCCCATCTGGTTCACGAGGGGCAGATGCGCAAGTCCGGTGAGCCGTTCATCGAGCACCCGATCGGGGTGGCCCGCATCCTCGCCGAGCAGGGGATGGACGCCACGACGATCATCGCCGCCTTCCTGCACGACTCGGTGGAGGACACCTCGCTCGAACTGCAGGAGCTGCGCACGATCTTCGGCGACGAGGTGGCCGACATCATCGACGGCCTGACCAAGATCGACCGCATCAAGTTCCGGAGCAAGGAGCAGGAGCGGGCGGAGAACCTGCGCAAGATGATCGTGGCGATGGCCAAGGACATGCGCGTGCTGATCATCAAGCTGGCCGACCGGTTGCACAACATGCGGACCATCGCCCCGCTGGCCCCCGACCGCCGGGAGATCATGGCCACCGAGACGCTTGAGATCTACTCGCCGCTCGCCAACCGCCTCGGGATGTCGCAGGTCAAGGCGGAGCTCGAGGACCTGGCGTTCCACACCCTTCAGCCGAAGGTGTACGAGGAGATCGAGAACCTGGTGACCAAGCGGGCCCCGGCCCGGGACGAGTACATCGAGGACGTGCTGACGCAGGTGAACGACAAGATGCGGGACGTCCGCATCAAGGCCGACATCACCGGCCGTCCGAAGACTTACTACTCCATCTACGACAAGATGACCCACCGCGGCCGGGAGTTCGACGAAATTTTCGACCTGGTCGGCATCAGGGTGCTGGTCGACGACCTGAAGGACTGCTACGGCGCCGTCGGGGCCATCCACTCGTTGTGGAAGCCGCTTCCCGGGCGGTTCAAGGACTACATCGCAATGCCGAAGTTCAACCTGTACCAGTCGCTCCACACCACCGTAATCGGCCCCCACGGCAAGCCGCTGGAGATACAGATTCGCACCCACGCCATGCACCGGACCGCCGAGAAGGGCGTCGCAGCCCACTGGGCGTACAAGGAGGAGACGGGCGGGGCCAGCCGGAAGGCGGACAGCCAGGCGTCCTGGATGAAGCGGATGCTCGAGCTGCAGGACACCGAGGACGACGTCGAGTTCCTCGACACCCTGCGCCTGGACCTGTTCGCCGACGAGGTGTTCGTGTTCACCCCGAAGGGCGAGGTCATCGAGCTGCCGAAGGGGGCGACCTCCATCGACTTCGCCTACGCCATCCACACCGAGGTCGGCCACCACTGCACGGGCGCCCGGGTCGACGGGCGGCTGCAGCCTCTGTCGCACCAGCTGGCCTCGGGCGAGACGATCGAGGTGCTGACCTCCAAAACCGGCGGCCCGAGCCGGGACTGGCTGGACATAGTCGCCACCCCGAGGGCCCGAACGAAGATCAAACAGTGGTTCACCGTCCAGCGCCGGGAGGAGGCCCTGGCGGAGGGCAAGGACTACCTGACGAAGTCGCTCCGCAAAGCGAGCCTGCCGGTCCAGAAGATGGTGGCGGACGGGACCCTGGAAGCGCTGGCGCTGGACATGAAGTACACGGGTGTCGACCAGCTGTACGTGGCGGTCGGGGAGGGCCGGATATCGGCCAACACCGTGGTGCGACGGTATCTCAAGCTGCACCAGATCCAGCCCGAGCTGGAGATGGTCGCGCCGGCGCCGGTGAAGCTTCGGGCCAAGCCGACGTCTTCGGTTCTGGTCGAGGGGTCCGGGGACATCTGGACCAATCTGGCGAGGTGCTGCATGCCGGTGCCGCTGGACCCGATTGTGGGCTTCATCACCCGGGGCAGGGGAGTGTCGGTGCACCGGTCGGACTGCCCCAACGCCATCGGGCTCGGCGAAGCGAGCGGCCGGATGGTGCCCGTGAAGTGGAACCCCCGAGTATCGGGGTCGTTTGCCGTCGAGATTCAGATCGAGTCCCTGGACCGGCCGGGCCTGCTGCGTGACGTAACCGCCGCGGTGTCGGACACCGGGACGAACATCCTGAACGCAACGATGGCCGTGAGCGCCGGCCACGCTCTGATCAAGTTCACCTTCGAGATCACCGCCCCCTCCCAGCTGATCACCATCATCAACATGGTGAACCGGGTCGAGGGCGTCTACGAGGCCCGGAGGGTCACCCCGAGAGCAACGCCCGTCGGCTAGATGCGCCTGGTTTTGCAGAGGGTTTCGTCTGCCTCAGTTTCGGTGGACGGGGAGGTGATCGGGAAGATCGGAGCGGGTTTGCTGGTGCTGGCGGCGGCTGGGCACGATGACTCCGTCGAAACCGCCGCCAAGGCGGCCAGGAAGATCGCCGAGCTGCGAATCTTCAGCGACTCCGAAGGCAAGATGAACCTGTCGGTTACCGAGGTGGGGGGCGAGGTGCTGGTGGTGTCGCAATTCACCCTGATGGGGGACACGAGCAAGGGCCGGAGGCCGTCGTTCGTGAAGTCGGCGCCGGGCCCGGTGGCGGAGCCGCTGGTCGACGAGCTTACTGCCCAGCTGGAGAGGTTGGGCCTGAGCGTAGCGAAGGGCCGGTTCGGGGCGAACATGCAGGTGAGCCTGGTGAACGACGGTCCTGTGACGCTTGTGGTGGACGTTTGAGCAACGACGACCCACTGGAGGGCGGCCGCTTTTCTGTGCTCCGGCACTGGGGCTTCGTTTGGGACTACAACGACGACGAGATCGGCGGCTTCGCCTCCGGCGAGTTCCTGCTCAGGTCGGACGGCGTGCTGCTGAAGCGCATGGGCTACAGCATCGGCGCCGGCGACAACTTACGGTGGAAGTTCATGGGGTGGGAGGTCCGGGACGCAGGCGCGGGGACCGAGGTGGCGAAGGTGTCGGCCAAGCTGAAGGGGGAGGGCTACGGCCTCTTCAAACCGAGCCCGGTTCCGATCACCGAGCGCACAGGGGGTCCGTTCCCGGGCGTACCGGACCGAGCAGAAGAGGCCGACGACCTCTCCTAGGTCGAGCTACTTCACAACCACCGCCGTGACCATCCCGAACATGCCGTCGTCCTTCTCGACGTGGGGCAGGATGTGGCAGTGCCAGACCCAGGTTCCCGGGGTGTCGAGGTTGACCAGCACCGAGTACCGCTCTCCCGGGGCCACGTTCAGCGTGTCGACTGTGTAGGGGGAGTCCAACGGGAACCCGTCCTTTGCGATGACGATCTGGTCGAACCGGTGCAGGTGCATCGGGTGGACCTGCGTGCCCTCGTTGAAGTAGTCGAAGACCACCCAGTCACCCAGCTTGCCTGAGATCGGGGCGGTTGCCGGGAAGCTCTTGCCGTTGAGGCTGTAGCCGATTACCCCGGAGTCGTTCAGCACCATCGGGAACCGCTGGGCGACGTCGATGCCGGCGGGCAACTGGCGCCCGGCGACCGTCCGGCCGACCGGCAGCGGCATCTCCCCGACGTAGATGGTTCCGAACAGGCCGTTCGGCACGCCGATCTGGGACATGAAGTGCGAGTGATACATCGCCACCGCCGGCTCTTTCGCAGTGAACTCGTAGGTGAAGGTGTCGCCGGTCTCGATCAGCGGCTGGGTGAGCGGTGCGACGCCGTCGAATCTGTTCTCCATCTTTATGCCGTGCAGGTGCAGGTCGGTGCCTACCTCCAGCTTGTTGTGCAGGTTGATCTTGACCTTGTCGCCCACGTTGACCTTGATCATCGGGGCCGGGACCATGCCGTTGTAGGACCAGGCGTCGACGGTCTTGCCGGCGGACACCTCCCACTTCGTAACCTCAGCGGTCAGCTCGTAGACCTTGAAGCCGCCTTCGATCTTCGGCTCGAGAAGCTGGTTGCCGATGCCCTCGGTCTTTGCCGGGAACGCCGTCATCGAGTCGATCATCTTCTGCTGCATTTCGGCCGACGTGTGGTCGGCGGCAGCCGGCTTGGCGGCGACGCTGGGAGCGCCACTTGCTGCGATAGTCAGCGTCCCGGTCATGCCGCCTCCGGCATGTCCGGGCACCTCGCACAGAACCTCGTAATTCCCGGGCTCCAAATCGCCGAGTTCCAGGTGCTCCGACTCCCCGCCGCTCAGGTCGGCGGTCTTGAGTGCAGTGCCCTGGATCGAGAAGTTGTGGGGAATGGCTCCGGAGTTGACGACGTGGAGAGACCCACCTTGGGCCACCGATATGGCGGCCGGTGTGATGGACAACTCTGAGAGGGTCACCTCAACCGTCGTGGAGGTTGTCGAGCCGCCCGGCTTGGAAGAGGAGTCCGCGGGCCGGTCGGCGGTGGAGGCGACGATGGTGCTGACTGCGACGAGCACTACCAGGAATGTGGCGAAGATCGCGAACGAATCGAATCGTTTTTCTGACACTCGGGCTCCTTTTTAGCCGCCTTGTTGGGCCACCGTAGCCCCGGACCGTTGTTGGTTCACGCTAAGGGGTCGGGCTCTGCCGGCACAGGGTCCTTCGGACCGTCGTTACCGGGACTTTGGGCGAGAGGTCCCAGGTCCTCCGCCCTCCAGAAGTGTCCTCGCCCGGCCAATCCGCACCTGCCCGCGTCTACGAATACTCAGCAACCAAACCGGCCGGCCGGCCCCAGTTTCCGAAGAGGTCGAAAGGAAGAAATAATGTCGCCGAAAGCAAGAGTCGCAGCCGTGACCGCCACCGTCGTCGCAACCATCGCATTGAGCATTACCCCCGCCTCGGCCCGGATTCTCACCTCCACCGGATGCATCGAGTGGTCGAGCGCCGGCGGCTGCGCCGTCAGCCAGACCTGCAAGGTAGACACCGATGCCCGGTATTGGAGCTGCTACACGGTTCCGACGAACGGCAGCCAACCGGTCATCGAAGGTGGCCGCTACTAAGCCTTCTTGACACAAAGGGGCCCGCCGCAGCGGGTCCCTTTGTGTGCGTGGGCTCAGCCTTCGAAGTCGAAGATGACCCCGCCGGTCGCCCCGATCCCGGTGCACAGGTTTCCGAACTCCTGCTTGAAGCTGCGTGCTTCGCCCTTCCAGGTGCCTTCGGCAACCAGGACCACCGGCTTGAACTCCTTCGTGCAGATCCGATCTTCGGCCGGGACCTTCCCGACTTCCCCGTCAGCCTCCGCCAGTTGGGCACACGCCTTCTCGGCGTGCGGGTGCGAGCCGCCTGCGGGACCGCATGTAAGCGTGCTGCTGGAAAGCACGTCACCGTCCGGGTTCAGGATCCGAAGCTCAAACCTGCCGGTGCCTGCATAGCTCCCGGGCACATCGATCTTTTCGCTCCTGTCGCTCCCGATGACCTCTATGCCCTTGGTTCCGAGCAGGTGCGTGATGTTGAGGGAGACCTCGTACGGAGCCAGAACAGCCGGGCTGATGCCTCGAAGCATGCCGACCACCTCGATGCCCCAGTACTCGGGACGCTGGACGTAGATGAGAGGAGTCAGCTCAACCGACATGTTCAGCCACGGCTTTGTGCCCGAGACGGTCAGGAGGTACTGGGGAGGGTCGCTCTCGAGAGTTGCGACCTCCGCTTTGTCGAACGTGATGAGCCTATGGGACTGAGGCGGTGCCAGGTCGCTGAAGGTCCGCAGCGCCGTTGCGTCCATGGGTTTGCTCCTTTCTGGAGGCACCGTGGCCGAGGACAGGAAGAGAAATTAGAGACATTGGTGCCCCCGCACACGACCAGTTTGCGCGCAAGCGGCAGTGAGTTCAAGCGGGGTTTTGCCTCAAACCAGGTGATGAAAGTACCCAAGGTGCAAGGAGTTCGCCCCCAGGTAGTGGGCTCATCGATCCGGTACGAAAAGGTCCCAGAAACGCAGGGCCATTCGGCACTGGCGGCTGAAGGGGTCCGGCCGCAGACTCAACTCAGGCGGAAGTGAAGCGTCTGCCCGCCGAACGCTCTGACTAACGCCGAGGACGATAGGGACCTTCATGCCGGGCTTCTGGAAGTCGTTGCACAAGACCGCTCGGGTTCGGATCGTGCTCGCCGCGGGAACGGTCTTGATGGTTTTGACGACCGGTGCCGTCCTCGCATTGGCCTCGCTGCAGGATCGGCCGGCGACTGAGCAGGAACCGGCCGGCCGCACTCTGCAATCGGTTGCCCACAATGCTCTGGGAGCTCTGGAGTTACCGGAGGCCGTTGCGGCTGCACCGCCTGCCGTGCAGGCGCCGCCCCAAGCCGTGCCGCCGCGTAGCCCGGAGAACGAGGGGATGCCCAGGGACAAGCGCAAGCTGACCAGCCTCAACCTTGCCGACGCCCCACCGAACTACACGGTCGCCTGTCCGATGTCTGCCGACGCGCGATTCCAGCAGACCACCGAGGTGGCGTGCTCCGTGCAGTCGTTCGGCAGTTACACCGGCCCCGTGACGTTGACGTGCACGCCTGAGGGTGGCCTCGGTTGCCGAGTCGATCCATCGCCCCTGGAGTTGAGTCCGAACCAGACGGTCACTGCGAAGATCGTGATCACCGTGCCCGGAACGGTGGCTGCGGGCGGGTACACCCTGACGATAGGCACCGACGGTCCGAACCCGGAGGTGACTGCGCACGGCTCCCGCTATGCCCTGAGGGTGACCGTTCCGCCCTACCCGTCGTTCACCATCGGGTGTCCCTCCAACCCGCCGCTGCCGGAACCTGTGACCTTCTGTATTGTCACGGCCGAGGCTGGGTTCTCAGGGAGCATCAATGCGTCGATCGAGCCACAGAGACCGGGTATATCGGTGAGTTCTTCGGCTGCCCCTCCCGGAGGCCCGATGGCGGGTCTGTTTCGAATTTCGCTCGACCCGGCCCAACTTGGGCCCGGAACGCATTCGTTTACGGTTACCGGAACGAGCGGGGAGATTTCAAGGAGCAGCCCGCTTCAGATCACGATTTAGGCGATACAGAAGCCGGGCTCCGCAATGGAAGAGATTCAGGCGACCATGTCGAAGGACTAGCCTTTTTCCGGGCCCTTCAACTTGCCGAACAGCTTCTTGACTCCACCTTCCGGCTTCTCGGGGGCAGGGGGCGCTGGGGCCGCTTGCTCCGCCTTCTTCTGCTTCTCCATCTCGCCGTACTTCTTGAAGTCCTCGTAGTTCGGCATCGCTAGCTCCTAGGTCTCGCCTTCTTGGTCCCCGAACATCCACTCCAGGTGCTCCACCGTGTCCTGCGGGCCGATCAGGATCAGCCAGTCGCCGGCCTGCAGCATCGTCCTACCCCTCGGGCGGTAGATCCAGCGGCCCCGGCGGCTGAAGGCCAGCGGAGTCATGCCCCGCAGGTCCAGCTCGCCCAGGCTTTTGTCGTCGGCCGGAGACGATTCCATCACAGTCACCCGCATCACGACGTCCTCGGCGGCCCCCAGGGCCTCGGCGATGACCGGGTGGAGCTCCTCGTCCCGCTCGATAAGCCACACCATCGCCTGGGCCGCGTCCCCGATGCCCTCCGACGCCACCGCCAGGTGCATCAAGCCCCTCAGCGCCGGGCGGTTGCGGGACTCCGCCGCGGCATCCAGCACCCAGGACTCGATGCTCTCCCTCATGTCGTCCAGCCGGTCCTCCAACCGGACCACCTCGGCGGCCAGGCCCCGGTCGTCCAGCAGGACCGCGGCGTACGCCAGGCCAACGGCGGCCTCGGCCAGGTCCTTCATGTCCACGACCTCGTCGACCGCCTTGTCCAGCTCCCAGAAGTTCTGCTCGTCGTCGACCGGCGCCGGCTTGGCGGGCATTCCCGCCAGGCGCCTCAACTGCGGCAGCCCCTCCGGGTGCGCCCTCACGACCAGGATGTCATTGCCCTGCAACACGCCCTCGTCCGCCGGGTCGAACAGCCACCGGGTCCCCCGGCGGATGGCAATCAAGCGGACCTCCTCGACGGCGTTCTCCAGGTCGTCGACGCTGCGGCCCTGCAGCTCGCTGCCGTCCTGCACCTGGATGCGGTCGATGACCTCGTCGGCCTGTGTCAGGTCGGTCATCAACTCTTTGGGGATGCCGAGGTCGTCCAGCACGATCTTGGCGATGTCGACCGCGTTGTTGCCGATCATCTCGATCGAGCTCATCACCTGGAGCAGCGACGCCAGCCCGGCGGCGTCCTGCGGCGACCGGGATGCGATCAGGCAGACCTCGCGCATGCGGTGGACCAGGCGACTGAGCTCCTCCTCGAGCTCCAGCACCTCGCCGGAAAGCTCTCGGTCGGCGTAGAACAGTCCGGCGTAGGCAAGGTCGAGCATGAGCTCGGAGGTGTCCTTGGCCTCGGCGAGCATCGCCTTTAGGGTGCGCGGTCGCTCGTTCAACCGGCGATCCCCAGCCAGACCATGGACAGGATGAGCGCAATCGCTCCGATGAGGTCCATGGAACTTGTCACCACCGGGATCCCGTAGTTGTCGGGGTCGAGCCCCTGGCGGAACGACAGCATGGCGGTGTAGTAGGCGACGAAGACGGCTCCGGTGGTGGCCATGGCCCCGGCGAGCAACGTCAAAGAGAGCATCGGCAGCAGTCCGGGGGTTTCAAGCCCGACCGCAGCAGAGACGAGGGTCCCGCTCAATCCAACAAAGACAAACACTGGTATCCCGAGGATATAGGTCAAAGCGATGTCTTCCCAACTTCTCAGGCTGGGAATCGCCTGGGGAGGAATCGTTCCCAGATGCAGCTTGGAGCTCAGGCGCGCACTCAGTATGCCCCCCAGCGCCCCTGCGTCCTCCAGGAACGGCGGGATCAGCACCAGCAGACCGGGGTAGGTGAGGAAGTGCTCCATCCGCCTTTCGATGGTCAAACCGGCGACGACGTCGACCACGCCGGCGAGGATCAGGATCGTCAGGCTTCCGTGGACCACCCTCCGGAAGATCTGCAGCTCTTTGTGCCGCACGCGGTAGAACGTGACCGCGACCGCCGCGAGCAGGCTGAGCACCGAGACGATCTCCGGCAGGAGCCCCACCGGCAGCAGGAAGGTCACCAGCCACAGGGCGGGCAGGGTCACCAGGTCCCCGGCGGCCGTGACGATCGGGGCCGCCACGTTGTCCATGTCCCAGCCGCGCTTGACCGACATGGCGGCGACCCCGAGCGTAATTCCGAGGATCACCAGGCTGGAGAGGAGACCGCCGATCACCGAGACCGCTATGTAGTGGGTGAGCGGGATCGTCTCGACGCCGAACAGCCGGGCGATCTCTTTGGCGAGGAAAGCGAGGGCGATTGACACGTAAAGCGTGAGCGCCGCCGCGGCCATGACGTTCTGGCCGGCGAGGTTGCGTTTTTCTACTTTGCCTTCGAACTCACCGGTGTGGATGGCGGTCCCCAGGCGGGAACCGAGGGCGCCGAAGATGTTGCCCCGCATGCCGATGGCCGCCGGCACCAGGACCAACAGGCCGGGAAGGCGCTCGAGCGTCCCGGTCATGAAGCCGAGCGCCAGCCCGGCTGCGAGGTCTCCCACCGACGACACCAGCAGGGCCGCCAGACCCTGTTTGAAGTTGGTCCGCTGCCTTCCTATCAGGCCAAGGAATCGGCGCCTTATGAGGCGCCGGGTGCTCGCGGAGAAGCCGGGCATCTTCATGGCAACCCTTTTCGTTCAGATGGAAGGCTCTGCAGCCGATCTTTGCACACGGACGGCGGGGGTTTCCGCCACGCCGTGTGAAATTAACTTTGCAATCGGCGGCTTCGGGGAAGATAGATGGCACCTGCTCGCCAAGGCCGCTGCCTTAACAAAGATTGGAGACCAGATGCCCTGTCCGCATGCCGCCAAGCCCCGCGCCGTGCGGTGCGCCGTCCTGGCTCTGCTCATTGTTGCAGCCACCGCTCAGATGGCCGCTCCCGCATCGGCGGCCTCGTCTCTTTCCTACGTGGCGCTCGGGGATTCCTACACCGCCGGACCCCTGGTCCTGCCGCACGACCCCAACGACTTCGGCTGCTACCGCTCGCAGCTGAACTACCCCCACCTGCTGCAGAGCCGCTACCAGTTCGCCGGCTTCAAAGACGTCAGCTGCTCGGGGGCCAAGACAGACGACATGTTCGCCCCCCAATCCATCACCGGCGGATCGAACCCGCCGCAGCTTGATGCGCTCGAGCCGACCACCCAGCTGGTGACGCTGCAGGTCGGCGGCAACGACATCGGGTTCTCCGAGATCGCCTTGAGCTGCCCCGCCCTGCTGCCGGTGGGCACACCGTGCGTCGACCGCTACGCCCCGCCGGGCGGGGTGGACGAGATCAGCCGCCGCATCAACGAGACCCGCCCGAAGCTCGATGCCGTCCTGGCCGCCATCAAGCTAAGGTCCCCGTCGGCCCGGATCTTCGTCATCGGCTACCCGTCGCTGTTTCCCGAGAACGGCCTAGGCTGCTGGCCGGTGATGCCCTACGCGCCGGGTGACGTGCCGTATCTGATCGCTAAGGAGAAGGAGCTGAACGCCACGGTGGCGGAACGGGCAGCAGCGAACGGCGCGACGTTCGTCGACACCTTCACCCCGAGCCTCGGCCACGACGCCTGCACGCTGCCCGGCATCCGCTGGATCGAGCCGGTGGTAGTGCCTCTCTTCGGCTTTTTCGTCCACCCGAACGCCATGGGGATGTCGGGAATGGAGTCGGCGATTGCGGGAGCGGTGGGTCCCTCGGTTTAAGGGACCCGGGCACTTTTCGCACGAGAAATGAGCACGTTTGCCCTGCCTGGGTAGGTCTAACTACACTTCCGAGGCTCCTGGTTCGCGTCTAGATTCTACGGAACAGTGTGAAACAGCTGCGACAGGAGGAGTCGCGTGGACCTCACCCCCCAAAATGTCACTGCCTGGCACAATCACACCCAATCGCAGCACAGCACCAAAAGGGACGAGTATTCGGCCAAGGGATTTCGAACCCTTTCCCTGAGCATCTACGGAAGTGTGCAAAACCCACTGTTTGCCGCCGTGATGGTCAAGCGGCCCATTCTGGTAGCCACCAAACAGTTCGGCCCAACCAACCAGTCCGGGATTCAGCAGAGTTTCGATGACATGGCGGCGCAAGGTTTCGGTCCCTACATCCTGAGCGCCACCGGACCGGCCAACTCGGCTGTCTTCGTCGGCGTGTTCACGCCGATGTCCAGCATTCCGCTGACCAGGCTAGATCTCACCGGCGCAGAGTTTGCCGAGCTCAACGCTCAGCAGCAGGGGAAAGGCCGGATCCTGTTGTGGGCTGATGCATTCGGCACTGCCTCCGACACCCGTTACACGGCGATCTGGGGGCCGAATCCCTCCCGCCAAGCCTGGAGCTGCGACGGTATCGCGGAGACCGGTTCGGCCTACAAGGCCCGCTTCGACGCCCTGGTCAGCGTCTGGTGCCGGCAAACGCTCGTGTCAATAACGCCCGGAGGCCGTTACCTGGCCGTATTTGCCGACTCGACCATGGGTTCCTGGACCGCCAGGAAGGACCTAACTTCTTCCGAGTATCAGGACGAGTACAACAAGGCCACTGCCAAGGGGCTGATGCCGATATGCGTCTCCGGGTCGGGATCAGGGTCGTCGGTGAATTTGGCTGCGATTTTCGCCGACCGGGAT
>DASTUJ010000005.1 GCA_035759705.1 Actinomycetota bacterium
TTCGAGAGAATCCGCAAGGGCATGGGCGTGCCCGAGAGCTTCCCGCCGGAGGTTGAAAAAGAGGCGGCCGGGGTCGCCCGCAGAAAGTTTCCCACCGGTCCAGAGCGCGCCGACCGCCGGGAGATCGAACTTTTGAGCATCGACCCCCCGGGCAGCATGGACCTCGACCAGGCCTACGCCGCATCCCGCCTGGATTCCGGCTACAGGGTGTTCTACGCGATCGCGGACGTCGGGCACTTCGTCGACCCGGGCAGCGCCCTCGAGGCCGAGTCGATGAAGCGGGGTTCGACGCTCTACACGCCGGACAGGCGGATACCTCTCTACCCGCCGGTCCTAAGCGAGGGCGCCGCCAGCCTTCTTCCGGAGCAGGATCGCCCGGCGGTTTTGTGGACCTTCGAAGTCGGCGCCGGAGGCCTGGTAGCGGAGGTGACGGTCGAACGGGCGCTGGTGCACAGCCGCCGCCGCCTCACCTACCGCGAGGCCCAGGAAGAGATCGACTCGCCGGGCACGTGCGAGTCGCTGCAGGTGCTGAAGGAGGTGGGTCTGCTGCGCCAGAAGGTGGAGCGGGACAGGGGAGGGGTGGACCTGAAGCTCCCCGACCAGCAGGTCGAGCACACGCCCGCCGGCTTCGAGGTCGTCTACCGTAGCGACGTGCCGGTCGAGAGGTGGAACGCCCAGATGTCGCTGATGACCGGCATGGCCGCCGCCGACCTCATGATCAAACGAGGGTCCGGTCTGCTGAGGACTCTTCCCGCCCCCTCCGACGAGACCGTCGATAGCCTGAGGGCCAGTGCCGCCGCCCTGGGTCTGGAGTGGCCGGAATCCATGAGGTACCAGGAGTTCATCCGCAGCCTGGATTCCACCAAGCCGAAGCAAGCGGCGATGCTCTCTGCGGCCAAGGTCCTTTTCCGGGGCGCCGGCTACGCCTTCTTCGACGGCGAGCCGCCCGAGCAGCCGAACCACTACGCAGTAGCCGCGCCTTATGCACACGTGACCGCTCCGCTGCGCCGCATGGCCGACCGGCTGTGCAACGAGCTCCTGCTGGGCAACGGTAGCCCGCCCCAGACGCTGCTGGACCGCCTGGCGGAGGCGCCGGAGGCGCTCAAGGCGGCCGACAAGCGCTCCCGGGAGCTGGACAGCCGGCTGGTGGACTTCGTTGAGGCCCAGATGCTCTGCGAACGGATGGGAGAGGTGTTCTCCGGCGTTGTGGTGCAGACGGGTGCCAAGGGGGCGATGGTGCAGATTGGTTCGCCTGCGGTGCTGGCCAGGAGCAAGGGCTCCAGCTATTCACTGGGCGATCGGGTCTCGGTCAAGCTGGCCGCTGCCGACCCGCTCGAGGGTTACGTCGAATTCGAGCCGGCCTAAGGAGGCCCCGCGTCCCCCTTGGGGTGGGCCTCGTCGATCAGCTTGAACTGCTCGTCGCTAAGTTCGAGCCCGGCGGCGCCCATGTTCTCCTCCAGGTGGTCCACGGAAGCGGTTCCGGGGATCGGCAGCATCACCCCGGCCCGGGCGAGCAGCCAGGCGAGCGCCACCTGGATGGGCGTGGCCCCGGCCTCCGACGCCACCGAGGCCAGCGGGCCTTCGGGGCGGGCCAGGTCTCCGGTGGCGATGGGGTACCAGGGGATGAATCCGATGCCCTCCCGCTCGCAGTAGTCGAGCACGTCCTCCCACCGCCGGTCGGCCAGGTTGTAGATGTTCTGCACCGAGACGATTTCGGCGACCTTCCGGGAGGCCTCGATCTGCTCTATGCCCACCTCGGACAGTCCGATGTGGCGAACCTTTCCCTCGTCCTGTAACTCCTTGAAGACGCCCACCTGGTCCTCCAGCGGGAAGTTCTCGTCGATTCGATGAAGCTGGTAGAGGTCGATCGTCTCAACCCCGAGCCGTTTCAGGCTCCCCTCGGCGGCCTTGCGAAGCCGTGCGGGGTCGCCGTTCTCAGTCCACTCGTTCGGCCCGGATCGCAGGAACCCCGCCTTGGTGGCGATGGTCACGCCGTCGTACGGGTGAAGCGCCTCCCGGATCAGCTCTTCGCTGACATTGGGGCCGTAGGAGTCGGCGGTGTCTATGAAGTCCACCCCCAGCTCGACCGCCCGCCGAACCACCCGGATGCACTCGTCGGGGTTCGCAGGAGGGCCCCAGATGCCCCGGCCGGTGATCCGCATGGCGCCGAACCCCATGCGGTGGACGGGCATATCTCCGCCCAGACGGAAGGTTCCGCCGGCAGCGTTTGGTGGTTTCGATTTTGCCATTCCCCACCTTATCCGGGAACACCGGCCTATTCAGGAGGCCTGGAGCCCGCCTATCGGCCGCTTCATTGCGAAGTGCGGAGGGCCGTCGGGAATCAGGGGGAGGTCGGTGGTGACCAGGAAGCCGAACCGTTCGTAATAGGCGACGTTCGCCGGGTTCGACGTCTCCAAGTAGCAGTAGACGCCTTCGGAGTCCGCGCGGTCCAGTATCGGCTGGACCAGTAGGGTGCCGAGCCCTTTGCGCTGGGCCTCGGGCCGGATCCCCAGCGCCTCGAGCGACCAGTGCCGGTCCTTCGGGTGGTGCAGCTCGGAGTTGGCCCCCAGGCGGGTAAACGTCCTGAACCCCTTTGGATCGGCGGCCCACACCCTGGTGAAGGGCCAGGTCGCCCGCAACTTGCGGACGGCCGACCACGGGAAAGCGCCCGGCGGCAGCCAGACGGCCACCCCCAGCGCCACGCCGTCCTCAATCGCGGCGTAGACCGCCCCGAACGGGATGGCGTCCCTGACTGTGGCGAAGAAAAAGTGGGGAAGAACCTTGTTGCGGCGTCGTTTGTCGGGGTAGACGGAGGTGAAAGCCGGGTAATCGGCGTGACTCTGCATCAGGGCGGCGGCTCCGAGCTGGGCCTGGCCCTTCTTCAGGATGACGATCTCGGGATCCGTGTCAGCTCCTCGTACTCGGTGGGACGCACAGATTAGTCGGGAATTCTTGCATCGGGGGGTAAGCTCGAAACGATGAGGATCCTGTTCAAGCTGGTGGTTGTGGCGGCCATGGCGCCGATTCTGTATCTGCTGTGGACGGCCGGAGGAATATGGCAGACGTCCAGGCAGGACCAGCGTCCCCCCTCGGACGCCATTGTGGTGCTGGGGGCGGCCCAGTACGACGGCGACCCCTCTCCGGTCTTCAAGGCCCGCCTGGACCACGCACGCCAGCTGTACGAGGGGGGCGTCGCTCCGCTCATCGTCGTGCTCGGCGGCAAGCAGGAGGGGGACCGATTCACCGAGGGGCAGGCCGGCACGGCCTACCTGGAGCAGACCCTTCCGGTGGACCGGGTAACCGGGATCAAGGCGGGCGAGGACACGCTGGACAGCCTGCAGAAGTTCACCGGCCTCGCCGAGGAGCGCCAGATCCACAAGATCGTTCTCGTCAGCGACCCTCTGCACCTCGGACGGGCCAGGGAGATGGCCGAGGACCTGGGGTTCGACGCCGCGGTGTCGGCTTCAGAGATTCCCGAGAGTGACGAGACCAAGCGCGACGGCCTGATCCGGGAGACGCTCAACCTGACCTTCTACCGGATCTTCTCGGTCTCCTAAACGAAAGACAGCACCTTGACGATGGCGGCAGGCTCGCCGAGGGCCGGCGAGGGGTTAGCCGACCACATCGGAAACGGGTGCCAGTCGCCGTTCTCCAAGAGGATCAGAGCCCTGCTCTGCTGAAGCTTGTCGCCGTCGGCCCAAATCTCCACCTTCACGCCGCCCTGCAGCGCCCCGAAGATGAACTCGAGGGACTGGCTGACCCAATCGGCTCCCACCGAGGAGTTGAAGTGCACGTGGCCGTACTCGTAGTCGACCGTGACCTCCTCGTCCCGGCGCACCAGGATGGTTACGTCAAGCTCCGACGGGTTCTGGTGGGGGAGGTGGATCTCAAGGACCTCCGATCCCTGCCCGGTCAGCCCGATTCCTTCGTCCAGCTGCGACAGATCCAGGTGACGGAGCATGCG
>DASTUJ010000006.1 GCA_035759705.1 Actinomycetota bacterium
CTCGACCAGAGGGTCGCGGATGCGGATCTTGTGCCCGCACCGGCGCCTTTTGCCGCCCGAGATGACGTACGACAGCACCGGAATGCGTTCGTACCAGGGGGACCGCTCGCCGCACTCCGGGCATACGAACGGCCCCGAGAAGAGGCCGATTCGCGCCCGGTCGCGATGGATCACAACGTTGGCAAAGGAACCCGCGACCAGGCCACCCAAGGCGAACGCCAGCAGAACCAGGAAGTGCGTTTCAACGAACATCGTTTGATCCTACGGCCCGGACGAACCCAGAGCTTCGGAGCGCCCTAATGGGTTGCGTCGGCGGTCTTCGCAAGCTCCCACAGGCCTGCGGCGCTCATCGCTTCGATCGGGGCCTCCACGCCGGTCCAGATCTCGAACGAGATCGCCGCCTGGTGCAGCAACATTCCCAGGCCGCTGTGGGCGATAGCCCCCCTGTCCCGGGCCGCCTGGATGAGCAGGGTGACCGGGGGCCGGTACACCAGGTCGACCAGCACCGCCGACCGGGGAATGGAGCCGGTCGGGATCACCGCCGGCTCGTTGCCCTGGCCCACCGGCGTGGCGTTGATGATCACGTCCGCCTGGGCGACCCAGTGCGCCGGGTCGTCCTTCAGGTCCGCGGTCTCGAAGGGCACGTTGCCCGCCACCGCTTTAAGCTCCTCCGCCCGGCCGGCGTCGCGGGCCAGCACGCACAGGTGGGCCACACCGGCGGCCCCCAGGGCGGCGACCGCTGCCCGGGCCGACCCCCCGGTCCCGATGACCAGCGCACGGCTCTCCTGCAAGTTCACGCCCACGTCCCAGTCCAGGAACCTGATCAGCCCGTCGCCGTCGGTGTTGTGGCCGATCAACCGTCCGTCCCGCACTTCGATGGTGTTCAAAGCCCCGATCCCCTGGGCGGACGGCATGATCTCGTCCATGACGGCCATCGCCGGCACCTTGTGGGGCATGGTGACGTTCATCCCCCGCACGCCGGCCGCGGCCAGGCCCCGGATGGCTGCCTCCAGGTCCTCCGGTTCACACCCGAACGGCAGGTAGACCCAATCCATCTGCAGGTCCTTGAACGCTGCGTTGTGGATGGCCGGGCTCAGGCTGAGCTTGACCTGCTCGGTTCCTCCCAGGATGCCGGTCAGCCGCGTCTGGCCCGAGATCAGCAATTCGTCGGCTGAACGTTCTTGGCGGCCAGGAACTTGTTGTAGTCGGCGGTGAAGACGTGGTGCACACAGTCGCCGGACAGCACGTAGTAGATGGCGTCGGTGTCGGCCGGCTTCAACGCAGCCTCGATCGACGCCTTCCTGGGGCTGGCGATCGGGTTCGGCGGCAGCCCGGCCCGGGTGCGGCTGTTGAAGGGCGAGTCGATGGCCAGGTCGCTGACCGTCAGGGGCTGGCCCTCGTACTTCTTGACTGCGTACTGGATGGTGGCGTCGATGCCCAGTGCCATGTTCGACTTCAAGCGGTTGTGGATGACGGCGGAAATTTCGTCCCGCTCCTCCGCCGACTTGGCCTCCTCCTCGATGAGCGATGCGATCACCAGAATCTCGTACGGGGTGCGGCCGGTCTCGTTCTCGGCCGCCAGATCGGCGTCCTCGGTGGCTTTGTGGAACTCGCCGACCATCCGGGCGACCAGCGACTGGGCCGTCTCCTTCTTCTCGACGAAGTAGGTCGTCGGGTAGAAAAAGCCCTCCAGGGTGGTCGAGTTGGGCGGGAGGATCGTCGGCCGGGCGGTGGCCGGAACCGCGGCGGCCATGAAGTCGGCGGCCGGGATGTGGGTCTTCTCGCCGACGATGCGTGCGGTCTGCTCGACGTTCGAGCCTTCGGGAATCGTCAGACGGACGAACTCTGCCGGCGGCCCCTTCTTCAGCTCGGTGATCAGGCTGTCGAACGGCTGGGCGGTCTCGAGCTTGTATTTGCCGGCGCGAAGGTCGGCGTTGATGTCGTTGAAACGCATGTACATCCGGAATGCCAGCGCGTTGTCGACAACTTTGGCCTCCTCCAGCGTGTCGGCGATCCGGGTGGCCGACGAGCCCTGCTCGATGGTGACCTCAACCGGCTCGCCGCCGGCAGTCTCCGGGCCTTGCGCCCAGTTCCACACAAAGTAGGCGGCGCCTGCCGCCAGCAGGCCCATAACCACCAGGAATCCGAGAAACTTTTTCAAGAGGCCCCCTCCGGGTCTTCGGTTTGTTTTTGTATTGGGTGCGCATCCAGGTAGCTCTGCAGAAGCAACGTTGCCGCAACCTTGTCCACCATCGGCTTCTGCTTGCGCGAGTTCACGTTGTTCGCCCTCAGCGCCCCCTGGGCGATGCGGGTGGTAAACCTTTCGTCCAGCATGTGGACCGGCAGCCCCAGCTTAGTGCGAAGGATGCCGGCTATGCGCACGGCCTCGATCGCCTCCGGGCCCTCGGTGCCGTCCAGGCGGGTCGGCAGGCCGACCACAATCTCGTCGGCTTCCCTCAGGCGGGCCAGCTCGGCCAGCTCGTCCAGGTAGGAGTCGTCGTCCTTGCGCTCCAGGACCGTCAGCGGAAACGCGATGGAGCCGCCGGCATCCGACACCGCCACGCCGACCCGTCGTGAACCGGGGTCGATGCCAAGGATCGTACGGCTCAACTCAGCCCCTGCAGGGTCCGGCGGACCTCGTCGGTCACGGCCTCGAGTGCCCTGGCGATCTGGTCGGTCTGCGGCCCCCCGGCAACCGCCATGTCGGGCTTGCCGCCGCCCCCGCCGCCCAGGATCTTGGCGCCGGTCGACACGAACGGCGAACTGGAGACGCCCTTGCCTACCAGGTCCTTCGATGTTGCGGCCACCAGGTTCGCCTTTCCGTTGCTGGTCGAACCTACGACCACCACCCCGGAGCCCAGCTCGTCCCGCAGCGCGGTCGCCAGCTTGCGGAGGTCGTCGACCGAGGCGTCCTTTCGGAGCGACACGACCATCCGGTGCCCGTTCACGTCCTGCAGGGCGTCCGACGCGAGGATCTCCTTCACCTGGGCTTGGGCCCCCTGCGCCGCCTGCTGGTTCAGCTGCGCCTGCAGGCTGCTCAACGTTTCAAGTGTCTTGTCCAGGCGCTCCAGGACCTTCTCCGGGTCGGTTTTCAGGCGGTCGGCCACCTGCTTGAGCTTCTCCGCCTGGCTGTTCAGGTAGTTGAACCCGGCCCAGCCGGTCAGGGCCTCCACGCGCCGGATGCCGGCAGCGACCGATCCTTCGTGGACCAGCTTCACCAGGCCGATGTTGCCGGTCCGGGCGACGTGGGTGCCTCCGCACAGCTCCTTGGAGTAGTCGCCGACCTCGACCACCCGGACGTGCTCGCCGTACTTCTCGCCGAACAGCGCCATGGCGCCGATGCTCGTTGCGTAGTCGTAGGTGGTCTCGAAGGCCCGGACCGGGTCGTCCCACAGCGACCGGCGGTTGATGATCTCCTCGATCTCGGCCAGTTGGTCGGGGTGGACCGGCTCGTAGTGGTTAAAGTCGAAGCGCAGCCGGCCGGGCTCTACCAGGGAACCCATCTGCTTGGCGTGCTCGCCGAGGGTGTTGTGCAGAGTCCAGTGGAGGATGTGGGTGGAGGTGTGGGCCTGGGTGACGCCCTCCCGGTGGACCGGGTCGACGGTGGCGCGGGCGTCCTGACCCGCACGTATCTCGCCCTGAACGACGATTCCGCTGTGGATGACCACGCCGGGAACCCCCCAGGCGGTGTCGTCCACCCTGAACAGGCCGGTGTCGGTGCGAATCTCGCCGGGGTCGCCGATCTGGCCGCCTCCCCGGGGGTAGAACGGAGTGCGGCTGAGTACCAGATCGCCCGTGCTCCCCTGCGTGAGCACTTGGGAAGGCACCACCCCCTGGAGGATGCCCACGACGCCGGCGTCCAGCGACAGCTGTTCGTAGCCCAAGAAGTCGGTCTTGCCCAGGGTGTCCCGGATCTCGGTCAACGCCTCGTTCTCCGGGCGGTTCTTGCTGCCCGCCGGGCGAGCTGCCCGAGCCCGGGTCTTCTGCTGCTTCATCAAGCCGGCGAAGGCATCCCGGTCGACGGTGAGGCCCTCCTCGGTGGCGATGTCCTGCGTCAGGTCCAGCGGGAAACCGTAGGTGTCGTGGAGCTTGAAGGTGACGTCGCCGCCCAGCCGGGTTTCGCCGGCTTTCTTCAGCCGGGCGATCTCCTCGTCGAGGATCTCCATGCCCTGGCGCAGAGTCTGGTCGAAGCGCTCCTCCTCCTTGGAGACGACGGCCCGTATTAGGTCGGAGTTGCGCCCGACCTCGGGGTAGTCGCCGGAGTAGGTTTCGATGACCACCTCGGTCAGGCGGGCGAGGAACAGCTCCTCGATGCCGAGAAGTCGGGCGTGGCGGGCGGCCCGGCGGATCAGGCGGCGCAGGACGTAGCCCCGGCCGACGTTGCCCGGCAGCACGCCGTCGGCGATCAGCATGGTCATGGACCGGGCGTGCTCGGACAGGACCCTCAGGCCGACGTCGGAGTCGTGCGATTCGCCGTACTTCTTGCCGGTGGCCCGCTCGACCACCTGGAGGATGGCGGACATCGAGTCGATCTCGAACACGGTCGGGACGTCCTGCAGGATCGATGCCAGGCGCTCCAGGCCCAGGCCGGTGTCGACGTTCTTGTTCGGCAGCTCGCCCGTGATCTGGAAGTTGTCGTCCTGCATGTACTGCATGAAGACCAGGTTCCACACCTCGAGGTAGCGCTCCTCGTCCAGCTCGTTGTCGCCGGTGAAGGTGGTGCCGAACGCCTCTCCCCTGTCATAGAGGATCTCCGAGCACGGTCCACAGGGGCCGGCTACCCCCATGTCCCAGAAGTTGCCCTGCTCCCGGGTGCGCCGCAGGACACGTTCCGGGGGCACGCCGACCTCCTTCTCCCAGATCTGGGCGGCCTCGTCGTCCTCCTCGAAGACCGTGATCCACAACCGGTCGACGGGCAGTCCGAATCCCTCGGACATCAGCTCCCAGGCCCACTTGCAGGCATCCGACTTGAAGTAGTCGCCGAACGAGAAGTTGCCGAGCATCTCGAAGAACGTCAGGTGCCGGGCGGTTTTTCCGACCTCCTCCAAATCCTTCTCGCGAAAGCACTTCTGGACCGAGGTGGCCCTAGCGTACGGCGCCGGCCGCGACCCCAGGAAGTAGGGCTTGAATTGGACCATTCCGGCGTTGGTCAGCAGCAGCGTGGGGTCGTCCGGAACCAGGGAGGCGGAGGGGACGACCGTGTGCTCGCGCCCGGCAAAGAAGTCGAGGAAGGTCTTGCGAATCGAAGGGGTGTCCACGGCTATCGCGTATTCGTGCTCGGGCGGCTGATCATGGGTTATCCAACACTACCGCCCTTCCGGAAAAGGGTCTCCCCCAGGATACATGAGCATGATGCTCATGCTAATGTCTACTCATGGCAGAAATGACGAGACGACTGCAGATCCTGGTCGATGAGGAACGATGGCAGCGGCTCGAGCAGCAAGCCAAGAGGCGGGGATCCTCCGTAGCGACTCTCGTAAGAGAAGCCATCGACCTTGCCTTTCCGAGCGGCGAAGCGAGCGCCGAAGACGCTGCCCGAGAATTCCTGGCGCGGCCCCCCGTCGATCTCGGCGATTGGGTCGCTTCCAAACGTGAGATTGAAGCCGGCATGGAACGAGGTCTGGCATAGCCGTCCGGCTGCTGGTCGACACCAACGTGTTCCTCTACGCTCGGGGGTCTGACCATCCCTACCGTGAGCCGTGCCGCCGGCTCCTGGACGCAGTAGGACGCGGCCGGTTCAGGTTGGACGCCAGCACCGAGTTGATTCAGGAGTTCCTCCACATTCTCCTGCGACGGGGTATCTCGCGGGATCAGGCTTTGGAGGAAGCAGGGGAAGTCCGGCGACTTTGCCGGGTCACAGCCTTCGATAACCAGGTTCTCACCATGGCCTTGACGATGATCCGAAAGTATCCCGGTCTGGGCGTACGGGACGCAGTGCATGCGGCAACTGCCGTCGTAGCCGGCATCGACAAGATCTTGAGCGCCGACCAGGTGTTCGATGGTCTCGACGAGCTCGAAAGAGTCGATCCTTTGGATAGCCTGGATCTTCTCAAGCCTTAGGTCAGGCCCCGAAGTCCACCACGTTGTGCAGCTTGCGCAGGTGAACCAGGTCCATCTGGTCCTTGTCCGGGACTGCTATGACGGCCAGGTCCTCGTAGCGGCCGGCCCGCTTCACCAGGTACCCGATCCCCTTGTCGACATCCGTGCCATCCTCGTCCCGCTCGAACAGGAGCTCGGCCTGGTCGAAGAAGAGCACCCCGCCGGCAGTTTCTGCGCCGTCGATGATGCGCTTCATGATCCGCTCGGTCTCTTCGAGGGTCGGGCTGACCACGAGCGACAGGTCGACGCGGTACAGGTTCATCTGAAGCTCTTTGGCCAGAACCTCGGCGGCCGTGATCTTGTGCGGGCTCTGGGGGCCGTTGAAGACGGCGACCACCCCGCTGCGGGGCTTGCCTTTGTTCTTCGACCCGTTCTTCGATCGGGAGTCGTCGATGCGCTCCTGCATGTCGGCCTGGATTCGCTTCATCGTCGAAAGGGCGTCGTCGGAGAGCTTCAGGTCCTCCCAGCCGGCCAGCGGCGCAACTCTCTGCACCACTCGTTCAATCCATGGGGGCATGCGTTTCCTCCTGAGAGCCTCGGGCTAAGCGTCGAGCCGATTATGACCACGCCGGACAACCGGTGCCAAACGCCGGGGCCTTATTAGGAGAGGAAGTAGAGCGCCAGCACCTGGAACAGGTTGTATGCCGCGTGCATCGCGATCGCGGGGATCAACGACTTCGTCTTGATCCGAACCAGCAACAGGCCCAGCCCGACCACGGTGATCATGAAGAGTGCGGGCCAGTAGCCTCCGACATCCGCCAGGTGGAGCAGGCCGAACGACAGGGTGACCACGATGCCGGCAGGCCACTTGCCCCAGGACCGCAGCATTCCGGTGTACATCACTCCACGGAACAGGAACTCCTCGATGACCGGCGCAAGGAGCACGGCAAGCAGCACGAACAGGATGCGCTGCCAACCCGGGGCCGCGGCGGCCTGGATCAGAGGGCCTTCGGCGTTCTCGGGCGAGGGGAACACCATCTCCAGGCCGAAGCCCAGGACCACTGCGATAGCTACTCCCAGCCCAACTCCCGCGGCGATTGCCCGGGGGGACGCCTTAACCACTCCGAAGGGCGCAAGCGCCTCTTTCCAGGTCGAGCCCCGCTCCATCGCCCGGGCGAGCGCAAAGACCACCGGCCCGCCCAGCACAAAGCCCGCCGTTCCGGCTACGAGGAGCAGCACCGGGTCCATATCCTCGACCGAAGAAGCCACCATGGCGGCGTCCTTGCCGGTGGCAATCACGTAAACGATCGTTGCGATGGCGCCGGCGATCACCTGAGTGACCATGTAGACGATGAAGACCAATATCGCCTTCATCGCCTTAACCGGCGTGCGCTCCGGAACTACGATCTGGATTCCCGGCGGCGGCGGTGGGGGCGGATTCTGGACGTCCGCGGAGAATGGCATATTCAAGTGTAGGGGCCCTCAGCCCGTAGCCCGCGAAGCGGCCCAGCGGACGAGCGCCGCCTCCACCTCCTCCGGACGGATGGGCTTGGTGATGTAGTCGTCCATACCGGCCTGGATACACCGGTCGCGGTCTCCCTCCATCGCCGCCGCAGTCATGGCGATGACCGGCGTGTGCCGAGCCGGGCCCTCCTCCCGCCGGATGTGGCGGGTGGTGGCATAGCCGTCCATCTCCGGCATCTGGCAGTCCATGAGAATCGCGGTGTACTCCGCATGTCCCAAAGCCTCCAGGGCCTCGAGGCCGTTGGCGGCCAGGTCGGCGGAAAAGCCGAGCTGTTCGATGGTCGCAACCGCCACCAGCTGGTTGAGTTTGTTGTCCTCGACCACCAACACCCTCCCGCGGGGTGCTTCGGCCGGGCCGGACCGGCTGCTCCCGTACGCCGCCGGCTCGGCCAACGGGAGCCTCGACGACGTGGTTAGTGGGAGGCAGAACCAGAAGGTGCTGCCTTTTCCGCTCTCGCTCTCCAGACCGATGTCGCCGTCCATCAATGCGACCAGCTGCCGGGAGATCGCCAGGCCAAGACCGGTGCCTCCAAAACGACGAGTGGTTGACGAATCTGCCTGCGAGAACGGTTCGAACAGCTTGTCCCGGTCGGCAGCAGCGATTCCGATACCGGTGTCGGTCACGGCGAATCGCACGAACACGGTCTCCCCGGAATCACCGGCCGGCTCCACCTGGAGCATCACGCGTCCCCGCTCGGTGAACTTCACGGCGTTGGAGAGGAGGTTGAGCAGCACCTGACGTACGCGGGCCGGGTCGCCTCGCACAAACCTGGGGGTTTGGTCCGCGATGACGGTTGTGAACTCCAGGCCCTTGGCTCGTGCCGTCTCGGCCAGCAGCCAGCCGGTCTCTTTGACAAGGGTGTGGAGGTCGAAGTCCAGCACCTCGATCTCTACCCGGTCGGCCTCCATCTTCGAGAAGTCCAGGATGTCGTTGATGATCGACAGCAGCGCCTCGCCGGCCCCCTTGACCCCCTCGGCGTACTCCCGCTGGCGCTGGTCCAGCTGAGTCTGCATCAACAGCTGGGTCAGCCCGATCACGCCGTTCATAGGCGTCCGGATCTCGTGGCTCATGGTGGCCAGGAACTCGCTCTTCAGCCGGGACGACTCCATTGCGGCGTCGCGGGCGGTCGCCAGCTCCTCGTTCGCCTTGACCAGGTCTTCGGCGACTCTTCGCTCCCCGGCGATTGACTCGCAGCGGGCCAGGGCCAGGTCCACCATCACGGTGAAGTTCTCGAGCAGGCCCAGCTCCTCGGGGCCGAAAAACGGCGTGTAGGCGTCGGTCCAGATCAGCAGCGCGCCCGAGTTCAGCGCGTACTTCACCACCCCGTCGTTCGATTGACGCAACGCCGAGCCGACCGACGCATCGGGGACCTCGTGCGCGCCGATGATGTTCCCCTGGCGGTCGACCAGTGCGGCCCCCTGACCGCCGAGAATGCCGGCGACGTGAGGGAGCACCCGGTCGGTGACCTCCTCCGGGGTCGTGGCAGCCATCAGGTCCAGCTGAGCCGCGGCAAGAACCCTCTCCTCAGGCCGCCGCCAGATGCGCCGCAAGAAGGGCGGAGGGGCGAACCCGACGAAGAACATCAACGCGCTGGCAGTTGCCAGCAGCTGGGTGGTCAGTTCGGCGGCGCCCGCCTGGCCGGCGCCTTCGCCAGCACCCATCATCAGGACGGCGAGGACGAGGAGCGTCGACGCAATGCTTAGGGTCCGGATGCGGCGGCGCGCCACCGTGGACTTGCCCCGGCCGCCACGCCACAACTTCACTGCAGTGATGAACCCGAGGAGAACCCACTGGACCAGGACGGCAACCATCCAGACGACGAACGCCGAAGGCACGCCCTCGCCGTTTTCCGGGAAGCGGGGCAGCGTAAGAGTACCGACGACCACCGGGGCGGTCAGGAGGACCGCAAGGATGTGGAACTGATTCCTCGACTCCTGGAACGCCGAGGCGAACCGGTAGAGGCAGTAGGGGAACAAGATGAGCAGCACCAGCAGGAGCTTTCCGAACAAGACGAACATCTCGGAGTTCGGGTCTGTCTCGTCCATCGGAAGGTAGCCCAGCCCGGTGATCGTAGCGATCATGGTGAGGGCGGCCACCGCCCACGCCGACTCCGGGGAGCGCCTTTGCCGGTAACGCAGCACCGCCAGGATGGCAAGCAGAACGAACAACGTGGCGTTGACAAAACGCACGAACGTCAAAATCGATTCGAGCTTCAAGCGCGCCCCAGCCTTCCCTAGCTCTAGTACCGGTTACTACTTCGGTCGATTCGAGCCCGAACAACAGTCCTTTCTTGGGAAATTTCGGCTTACCGGTGCCTGTCAACTGGTTCGAGGCTTGCGCCGGCGGCGAAGGTCCTCGAGGCGCTCTTTGATCGCCGCCTCCCTACCGTGGTCGGTCGGCTCGTAGTAACGGGGCTGCGGCATACCCTCCGGCAGGTGGTTCTGGTCGACCCAGCCGTCAGGGTAGTCGTGTGGGTTCTTGTAGCCAGGCCGCTCCCCTTTAGCGCCCTTTCGGGAGAAGTGGGAGCGCAGCGGGCTCGGAACCTCTGCGTTCACGGAGTTCTTCACGTCCTCGGTCGCCCGGCCGAGGGCGACGGTTGAGGCCCGGGACTTGGGCGCCGCCGCCATGTAGGTCACCGCCTGGGAAAGGTTGAGGGCGGCCTCCGGCAGGCCGACGTGCTCCAGGGCGTGGGCGGCTGCCACGGCAACCACCAGTGCCATCGGGTCGGCGTTGCCGATGTCCTCCGACGCCAGGATGATGATCCGTCGGGCGATGAACCGGGGGTCCTCCCCGGCCTCCAGCATCCGGGCCAGCCAGAAGAGTGCCGCGTCGGGATCCGACCCCCGCATGCTCTTGATGAAGGCCGACACCACGTCGTAGTGCTGGTCCCCTTGCTTGTCGTATCGAACCTGCCTGCGCTGGAGCGCCTGCTCGGCCATCTCGACCGTCACCCGGTCGACCTGAGCCGACTGGGCGCTCAACACGCAGACCTCCAGCGCGTTCAGCGCGGAGCGGGCGTCGCCCCCGGCAGTGTTGACGATGTGCTCCAGCGCCTTGGGCTCGAACTCGATGCCGGCCTTCCCGAGACCGTGTTCCTCGTCGTTCAGGGCCCGGTGCAGGATCGTCTGGATCTGCTCCGGCCCCAACGACTCCAGGCGGACGAGGAGGCAGCGGGAGAGCAGAGCCGAGATCAGCTCGAAGTAGGGGTTTTCGGTGGTGGCTCCGATGAGGGTGATCCAGCGGTTCTCCACACTCGGCAGGAGGGCGTCCTGCTGACCTTTGTTGAAACGGTGGATCTCGTCGATGAACAGGATCGTCTTGCGGCCGGTGCCCGCCAGGACGTCCCGGGCTTCCTTGATCGTGCGGCGCACGTCGGCAACCGTGGCGTTGACCGCGGACAACTCCTGGTACCGGGCGTTGGTCGCCTCGGCCACGATGTTCGCCAGCGAGGTCTTCCCGGTCCCCGGTGGGCCCCACAGGATGAGAGAGGTGAAGGCGTTCCGCTCGATCAGGGTTCTAAGCGGACTGCCCGGTCCGAGCAGATGCTCCTGCCCGACGAACTCGTCCAGCTTCCGGGGGCGCATGCGGGCGGCCAGGGGTGCGAACTCGTCGAATCGGGCTTCGAGAGAGTCGGAGAACAGGTCGTCGGCCATGTTCGACCCAATCTACTGCACGACCGCGGATGGACCGGCTCCCAGGCGGCTTTCGCCGCCTAGAAACCGATCGCCCGCCGGGGGATCGCCCGGGGCGGCCCATTGGAAGCGTCGTACAGCTCCGCCAGGGTGCCGCCCGAGTCCGGGGCCGGCCGGCTCGTCCGCTCCGCCCACACCTTGGCCTCCGCCAGGGTGAAGGGCGCAAAGAACACCTCCGCAGCGCACCGGCCCGGCCGGGACACGGCAGGGTGAAGCGTCTGCAGCGGCTCGTTGGTGGTGACCAGGATCATCAGCCGCATTCCCTGGCCCAGGATCCCGTCGACCAGGTTCAGAAGGCGGGAAAGGCCCTGCCCGGTCTGCTCCTTGGCGTCGAGAGTCAACAGCTCGCCCGTGTCCTCGAGGACGAAGAGGCGCCACTTGTCGGCACCTTCGTCGTCGTCATCGTCGTCATCGTCCTTGCGGGTGATCATGCTCACCAGGTAGCTGGGATCCTTGAGCATCCGATCGGGGTCGATCACGTACTCGAAGCTGCACCATTCCCGCCACTCCCAGGCCAGCGCCCTCAGGGCGAAGGTCTTCCCGGTGCCGGGAGGACCGTGCCACAGGATCAGCTGGCCGCTCGTCCCGGGCCGGAAGCCGTCGAACAGCGGGGCAAGGGGCTCGACCGTCGACTTCGGGTAGTTGTGGTCGATCTCCGCCCAGTTAGGCACCTTGATGCTCCGGCTCGACGACTGCGCAAGGCTGTTGTTGTTCGAACGCCAGAAACGGACGTCGACCTCCTGCCTCTCCTTGTGCTCCACCGCGGGGAAGGCCCGGCGAAAATGTTCGAGCAGCTCCTCGACTCCCGGCTTCGGAGTAGCCATCCGAACGGTTACGAAACCTTCCGACAGCACGATCAATGAGATCGAATCCCCCACTGCGACCAGCGCCGTCTGGGACGAGGCGTCCTCCTGGAGAGTCATCAGCTCACCGAGGGAGTCCAGCTCCAGCCTTTCGACACTCGTGCGCCAGCGTGCGGTCCGGCAGTAGGCGAGGCCGCGTTCGACGAACTCACGGGCGAAGATCGCCTCGCAAAAGTCGCTCAAATATGTGTCCCAGGTAAGGCTGAATTCGTTCACTTCATCTCCATTGGTATTGCCGGCATTCCGAACCATCCCGCGCGCGACAAAGAAGCTCCTGGTTGGGGGGGTTTGTGCGGAGGGACGGACAGTGATTGGCGGCCACTTATAGTGACACAGCGGACGCCGGCCGACAAGTCCTACTCCGGCGGGGAGACCACCTTGATGTGCAGGTCTTCCAGCAGGGAGTGGTCCACGATGTCCGGCGCCCCGGTCATCAGGTCGGTCATCGCCGAGCTCTTGGGGAACGCCATCACCTCCCGGATGTTCTCCTTGCCGGCGAGCATCGCCACGATCCGGTCGACGCCGGCGGCGATGCCGCCGTGCGGCGGTGCGCCGTAGTTGTAGGCGTCGACGAACCAGCCGAACATCCGCTCCGCCTTCTCCTCGTCGATTCCGATCAGGCCGAACACCTTGCGTTGCATCTCGGGGTCGTGGATGCGGATGCTGCCGCCGGCGACCTCCGATCCGTTGAGGACTGCGTCGTAGGCCCGGGAGCGGACGGCGCCCGGGTCGGTGTCGATCAGGTCGACGTCGGTGTCGTGCGGCGCGGTGAACGGGTGGTGGGTGGGGTCCCAGCGGTTCTCCTTGGGGTTCCACTCGACCATCGGCGCGTCGATCACCCATAGGAACTTCCACGACTCGGGGTCGGTGGGCTCCAGGGTGGGCCGCAGGTTCATCTTGTCCGCCAGAGCCAGGCGCACCTCGCCCAGGCTGCGCTGGGCAACCCGGCGGGCGTCGGTAACGATCAGAACCGCGTCGCCCTCCAGCGCTCCGGCGGTCTCCTTGACGCCGGCCACCTCCTCGGCAGACAGCGCCTTGGTCAGCGGCCCGGTTGCGCCGTCGGGACCGTAGAGGATCCAGGCCATGCCTCCGGCGCCGAAGGTCTTGGCGACGCCGACCAGCGCCTCGAACTCCTTGCGGCTGAAGCTTGCGCCGGTCGGGACCCGGAGGCCTTTGACCACCCCACCCTTCGACAGCGCGTTCTGGAACATCTGCACGCCGGTCCCGGAAAAGGTCTTCGTCAGGTCGACCATCGGCAGGCCGAAGCGCAGGTCCGGCTTGTCGCTGCCGTAGGTGTCGAGCGCCTCGTCGTAGGTCATCTGCGGGAAGGGGGTCTCTATTTCGACTCCCAGGGTGCGCTGCAGGATCGAGACGAACATCTGCTCGGTGAGCCGGCGGACCTCGGCCTCGTCGGCGAACGAGACCTCCATGTCCAGCTGGGTGAAGTCGGGCTGGCGGTCGGCCCGGGGGTCCTCGTCGCGGAAGCAGCGGACGATCTGGTAGTAGCGGTCGAACCCGGCAACCATCAAAAGCTGCTTGAACAGCTGCGGCGACTGCTGGAGGGCAAAGAAGTTGCCCGGCTGGAGGCGGGACGGCACCAGGTAGTCCCGGGCGCCCTCGGGGGTCGACTTGTTGAGCATCGGGGTCTCGACCTCAATGAACTCCTCGGCGTCGAAGTAATCCCGGATCGCCTTCACGATTTCGTGGCGCATCTTCAGGCCGCGCTGCATCTCCGGCCGGCGCAGGTCGATGTAGCGGTACTTGAGGCGGGTCTCCTCTTTGACGTCGACCCGGTCCTCGATCTGAAAGGGCGGGGTCTGCGCCCGGGCGAAGATCTCGATCGACTCGCCGGCCACCTCTATGTCCCCGGTCGCCATCTTGGGGTTTTCGGCCCCCGGGATGCGGGCTCGGACCGTCCCGGTGACGCCCAGGACGTACTCGCTGCGCACCGCCTCTGCGATCTTGTAGGCCTCCGGCTGCTCCTGCGGGTGCAGAACCACCTGCGTGACGCCCTCCCGGTCCCGAAGGTCCAGGAAGATCACGCCGCCGTGGTCGCGCCGGCGGTGAACCCACCCGTTGAGCGTTACCTGTTTGCCGGCATCGGACGCGCGGAGCTCACCGCACCAGTGGGTCCTCAAGAACGGACCGCCAGGTAACCGACGATCCTGCTCGGGGGCAGCGACTCCTCGTCGCCGGACAGCATGTGCTTCACCGTGAACTTGCCTGCTTCAATTTCCTTCTCCCCAATTACGATCACCCAGGCGGCGTTGCGGTTGTTGGCCGCTTTGAACTGGCCTTTCATCGCCCGCCCTGCGAAGTCCATGTCGGTCGAGAACCCGGCGTCCCGCAACTTGGGGGCCAGCTTGAACCCCAGCGTGCGGGCCTGGTCGCCGATGGTGACGAGGAACACGTCGAGCATGGGCTTGACCTCCAGCCCCTTGCTCTCCATCGCCAGGGCGATGCGCTCCACTCCGAGGCCGAACCCGATCCCGGGAAGCGACGGACCGCCGAGCGACTCCGCCAGCCCATCGTAACGGCCGCCTCCGCCGACTGCGTTCTGCGACCCCAGGCCGGCGGCCGTGAACTCGAACGCGGTGCGGGTGTAGTAGTCGAGCCCCCGCACCAGGCGGGGGTCCTCGGTGAAGGCGACGCCCCACTCCTTCAGGCGATCCTTGAGCCCGGCGTAGTGGATCTCGCACTCCGGGCACAGCTGGTCGACTATCAGCGGCGCCTTCTCGAGCAGCTTGCGGTCGCTCTCGACCTTGCAGTCGAAGGTCCTGAGCGGGTTGGTCTCGATCTTGCGCTGGCAGTCCTCACACAGTTGGTCCGAAACCGATCGCAGGTACTCCTGGAGTTTGGGTATGTAGTCCGCCCGGCAGCCCGGGTGGCCGATGCTGTTGAGCGACAGCGTGACGTCCAGCTCCAGCTCTTTGTAGATCTTGAGCGCCAGCTGGATGACCTCGGCGTCGATGTCGGGGCCGTCCGAGCCGACCACCTCTACCCCGACCTGCGTGAACTGGCGCTGCCGGCCCGCCTGGGGGCGTTCCTGGCGAAAGATCGGCGCCACGTAGAAGAACTTGAGGGGCAGCCCCTTACGGTCGAGGCCGTGCTCGAGGATCGCCCGAACCACCGGAGTCGTCATGTCGGGCCGCAACGTCAGAGACCGGCCGCCCCGGTCCTCGAAGGTGTACATCTGCTTGGTGACCATGTCGCTGCCGGGCTCGAGGCCCTTCTCGAACAGCTGGGTGCTTTCGAACATCGGGGTTTCGATCCGGCTGTAGCCAAAGCGGCGGAACTGCTCGACCGATTTGCCGATGATCTCGTCGTGGAGGGTGGATTTAGGCGGGAAGAGGTCGGGCGCGCCTTTGGGCCCGGTAATTTTCGAGGACATGGGGCCAGTGTACCTGCGGCGGTCTATCCGCCTCGGGCTACTTGGAAACCGAAATCCTGATGCGAGCCGGCGCCTGCCGGGCCAACGAGTCGGCGACCCGGCTCATTGGACGCTGCCCGGTTACCTCGACAGAGAGTTCGTCCGGTGCCTCGGCAAATCCCACACTCGGTGACAACGGCGTCATGCCGTAGTCCGTAAACAAATCCTCGGGTCCCCAGGCTTGAGCCTTAGCTGCCTTGTTTACGGGGTCCAGCCATTCAGTCTTCACCACCTCACCGAGGTTGCCGTTCTGGGCCAGGATGAAGCCGTAGCCGCCGGTCCGGAAGATCACCTCGGTGCCCTGGCCCGGGAGCCACCCGCCCTTCGAAGCCCGGTAAACGTGTTTTGCGGCGTCGACGGCCGTTGCGCCATCGAACCCGTGGTATCCGTGAGCCGGAGCCTTGTCCTTGGGATCGGCCACGTCCGGGGTATCCAGGCTGTTTGTAGCGTTCACGGCGTTGTCAAAGAGGGAGTCCAGGGTGGTCGAATTGAGCACTGGGTTGGCGGAGCGATCGTTGAACATCGCCACCAGGCGCGCAACGTCGACCACCGAGGAGGAGAGTCCGCCGCAGCCGTCGAGGAGTTCGTAGTCCCAGGCGCCGTAGTGAGCCGGCACCGTACCGGAACCCTTCACACTGGACCCGATCTGGAGCGGGAAAAGAGGCCACCCCTTCTTCGGTTCGAATACCCGCATGTGGTGCCGGGCCTCGTCGCTCGCCTGTGCGGTGATCAAGGTTCGCGATTGCCGGGTTTTGGTCATCCCGAGCGGCATCAAAACCAGATTGTTGAGCGCCTGCTCGAATGTGGTGGTTCCCGCAAGTTTTGCGATGACCAGACCCAGCAGAAAATAGTCGAAGTTGCCGTAGGAGACGTTGTTCGCATCGCCGGGGCTTCCGGTCAGGTCGTGCGTGGTGGCATATCGAGCCAGTTGTTGGTGGGTGACCGGAAACTGGCCTCCGAAGGCTTTGACCGCCTCGCCGCCCCACCAGATGAGACCCTGTTTGATCCCTGAAGTGCTTTCGAGGAGGTGGCGGATCCGGATATCCGCCCACCGGGAATCCTTGGGGGCGGACCCGTCCGGCTGGTTAAGGTTGAGAACGACCTGCACCTTGGTGTTGAGAGTCGCGCTGCCCTGCTGGATCAGCTTCCACATCGCCACTGCGGCAAAGGTCTTCGAAACGCTCGCCTGCCTGAAGACGGTGGTCGGCATTACATCGGGATAGGTCGGTGACGGCTCTCCGTAGGTGTAGCCCTTGGCGTAGACCAGCCGCGTCCCCTTGGT
>DASTUJ010000007.1 GCA_035759705.1 Actinomycetota bacterium
CCCTGGTCGACGATGCTCGCCAGCCGGGCGGCCACCGCCCGGACGTGGTTGACGGTCGGCTCCTGCTGCGCGGGCAGGCCGCACAGGTCCTTCGGCTGCTCGATCAGGCATAGGCCGTCCGGTTCCCCGGCCCCGGCCAGCTTGGAGGCCAGGCTCGGGTAGTCCGCAATCGGCTGGCGGAGCATCGACCGGGGGCCCAGCAACGCAAATAGCCCGACCGCCACCGCTACCCCCACGAAGGGCAATGCCTGGGCAATCCACCGCCGGGACGGCGCCATTCCGCGCCCGGCTAAGCCCGGCTCGGCGTAGTCCCAGAATCGGCCCGCCAGGTTGACGGCTACGAGCGCCAGGGGAATCCAGAGGTGGAACGGCGTGTAGTCGCCCGAACGGCCGACGAAGTGCACCAGCATCAGCAGCCCGTAGACGGCCAGGAAGCCGTTGAACACCTCGAAGTGGCTCGCCCGGTTGTGGACCAGCCGGGCCAGCGACCAGCCGATCAGCGTCAGGTAACAGAAGAACAAAAGAGCAAAGGCGGCGACCGTCACCGCGTTGGGGGCCGTCGCCATCGGCAGCTGGGCGAACCCCCCGCCGAATTCCAGGATCGCCTGCAGCCAGCCTTCCACGAACTCCAGGGTGAACAGGCCTCCCCGCGAAGCAACCAGCAGCCCGGCGATCAGCACCACGAAGGCAACCACCACCGATAAGGCTGCGTCGACCAGGTGCTTCCGTTTGCCGGTGCTCAGGCGCAGAGTCGCCAGCCAGTAGAAGGTCAGCGCCGCAGCCAGGTACAGGCCGGTGTCGGTTGCGAAGAGCAGCGCCATGCCGACCGCCGCGCCTGCGGCCAGCGCCCATATCCGCCGGCCGGTCCGCCAGAACAGCAGGACCGCGATGAAGCACCAGACGTCGAACGGCCAGCGCATCATGGTCAGCGAGGCAAATCTCCAGATGACCGCCGAGCTCTGCCAGAGGAACAGCTGTAGGAGGATCACGGCGACTCCCAACGCCGCCAGAGCCGACCGCCGGGTCAGAAGCCGCAGCAGCGCGTAGACACCGGTCAGGTAGACGCAGGCGTAAATCGACCCGATCTGGATCATCCGGCCGTAGGACAGGGGCACCCAGCGGGTCAGACCGCCGAAAAGCATCGGCCAGCCGACGCCGTACATCGAGTAGGCGTCCGTCCCCAGCGCCTTGCCGTGCGCGAACGCCAGAGCGGGCGCCATGGAGAAAAAATCCCAGTGGAACAGGCTCTCCTCGTAGAAGAACCGACCGGCAAGCTGCCGCCAGTCCGGGACGTAGATGAGCAGGACCAGGATCACCGGGACCGCCAGGTCGAGCGGAGAGAGCTTGAGCCGGACCGCAACCGGTTCTCCGGACGACCCGGCCAGCCTCTCCCACTGGGACCCGCCGGGGCCGGTGCGCCGGGGCGGCGGCAAAAGGGTCAAGATGACCGTAACGGCGGCCAGCGCGCCCGCGAACAGGAGATAGACCCCGGGGATGTCGGAGCCGTCCTTCACGTACTCCCGCGCCCAGAGGAAGCCGGCGAGCGACACCAACACCGCGGCCAGGGCGGCGGCTGCCTGGACGACCAGACGCCGCCCGATCGCCGCCGGCTCGGCCCCGGTATCGAACCTCCGGCTGTAGATCCGGACCGATGCCACCGCCAGCAAGATGGCCACAATGGTGCTCACCGCAAAGATCTGAAGGTCCCGGTCGGCGATGTACAGAAACCGCCCGTACGGGGTCAGGTTGTCCGGCTGGTCGGCCGTGGGCATCAGGACCACACCGGCCAGGACCATCTGCACCCCGAGGCCCGCCATCAGCAACAGGGGGCCCAGCAGGCCGGCGAAGTAAACCCGCGGGGGGACCCCCTCGGGGGCCGGCAGCGGTCGGGTGCGCCTGCGGCTACCGGTGTCCGGCGGATCTACGGAGTCGGGCTGCTCGGGAGGGGACTCCTCGCCTTCCGTCGTGGTGGGAGTGCTATCCATGCGAATCGGCGAAGCCGGGCTCAGTCACCCCCGGCGGGACGTCAACGCTCGCCGAGGATGTAGACACCGGCGGCGAGCTCGATGTTCACCTTTTCGGAGAGGTCCTGGAACTCGGAGAGCGGCCGGTCCTCGTCCATGTCGCCCAGCAGGTCGGCGACCTTCATCTGCTTGAAGCGCTCCCGGTCGGCCTCGCTGTTCAGCCCCCAGACGTAGGAGCGCAGGATCCACTCCAGCGCCAGCCAGGGGCGCTGGAACTCGCCGACGCCCTCGTCGATGATCTTGCAGCCCTTGAACAGCTCCTTCAGCCCCTCCAGGGTGGTGTTGAAGTAGTGGTGGGGGTAGCCGTGGACCGGCTGCAGGAACGCCGAGTGGCAGATGAACCTGGCCCCCGGCTTCAGGACCCTCATCAGGTCTTTGGCGTAGCCGAAGGGGTCCCTCACGTGCTCCATGACGGCGTGGCTGATGACGCCGTCGAAAGTCTCGTCGGCAAACGGCAGGGCGGCGCCGTCGGCGACCACGTTGGTGCTCGGGAACCGCTCGATCTCCAGCTGGATGACCTCGCCGCGGCCGAGCGGCGGCCATCCGGCACCGGCGTCAAGGAACAGGCCCTCTTTGGTGATCTCGAAGTAGTCGGGCACGATGTTCTCCAGGGCGGCGTGGCGGCTGACCGCTTCCCCTCTGGCGAGCGGGCTCGGCTGCTTGCCCAGAAAGCTCGGGCACTCCCCCATCCACTCAACCGGGCGGCCGCAGCCGGAACAGGCGGCCTGCAGCATCTCGAGCTTGCGGAAGCAGGTGGGGCACACCAGGACCTTCATCAGGTTTTCGTGCGCCTGGGCGAAGGCCTCGTCGTGCAGCGTGACGTTCAGCGTGTAGAACTTGTGGGCCTCGCCCTCGCAGGTCTCGATCCACAACTCGCCGCCGTCGGCCCACAGCTTGCGGTCGACCTCCATGTAGAAGCCGGTGTGGAACGCGTTGGGGTGCTCCAGGAACGCCTTGTGGACGTCCGCCCGGCCGAACCGGACCTGGGCCGGAACCCTGCCCTTGGTCGTGCGGCACTCGACGGTCTCGACGCCGTCCGGGTGGAACACCCAGCCGCGCACCGGGACGAAGGCGCCCGAGATCTCCATCCCGTCCTCGGGAATCTCCAGGAAGTACTGCACGTCGCCCGCCCGGAAGCCGGCGGTGGGCAGCTTGGTTTCGGGCAGCGCGTTGTCCGGCTTCATTTCCATGGTCTTAGGGGCCCTCCTCTAGATGGAGGGTACAGGAGGAAGTTCGATCTTGAGGCTCGGGGGGTCGAACGGGTCCATATAACCCTTCCACCGGGTCCGGAAGAACTCCTCGTCCTCCACCGGGTGCGACTTGCCCGACGTCTCGTCGCCGTAGCCCCGGGTGGCGGCCTCGTGGTGGGTGAGCACCGCGTAGGGCGTGAAGACGATCAAAAAGCCCTTGTCCTCGGCCCGAAGGCAGTAGTCGACGTCGTTGTAGGCGACCACCAGGTCCTCCTCGAAGCCCCCGAGGCCCTTGAACACCTCGGCCCGGGTCATCATGCAGGCTGCGGTCACTGCCGAGGGGTTGTGGATGCACCGGCCGATGCCGAAGTAGTTCTCAAAGTCGGCGTTGCCGGCCAGGCCGTTGCCCGGCCCGACGATCACACCCTCGTGCTGGGCCTTGCCGTCCGGGAAGAGCAGACGGGCGCCGACGGCTCCGACCTCGGGCCGCTGCGCGTGCTCGAGCAGCGCCTCGATCCAGTCCGGAGTCTTTACTTCGGTGTCGTTGTTCAGCAGCAGCAGGTACTCGCCATCCGCGTTCTCGGCGCCGTGGTTGATGATCTTGGAGAAGTTGAACTCGCCGGGGTGATGGACGACCCGGCCCCCGTATGACTTCAGGTAGTCGAGGGTCGCCTGCTCCTCGCTGTTGTTGTCGACGACGATTATCTCGTAGTTCCGGTAGGTGGTGCGCTGGCGGATGCTGTCGATGCAGACCTTCAGCAGGTCCAGCCGGTCCCGGGTGGGGATGATGATGCTGACCTTCGGCTCGCCCTCGATGTCGTAGCGCATCCGGTAGTAGCCGGCGTAGGGGCCGTCCTCGACCCTGCCCTTGATCCCCTGGCGCTCCAGCGAGTCGGCCAGCGCCCGGCGGGCGGCGTCGTGGGCCCAGGGCTTGGTCTCGTCCGAGTGGGCGATGGAGGTGGGCACCTGGCGCCAGGTGTAGAGCGGGGTGCGGACGTGGCCGATGCGGTCGGTCTTCTCGGTGATCCTCAGGGTGAGGTCCCAGTCCTGGCTGCCGTCGTAACCCTCGCGGAAGCCCCCGGCCTCCTCGATAACCGACCGCCGGAACACGCTGAAGTGGGTGACGTAGTTGCAGGACTTCAAGAAGTCGGGCGACCAGTCCGGCTTGCGGAACGGGTCCCGGAGGGTCCCGTCCATGTCCTTGTGGTCGAGGTCGGAGTAGATGAAGTCCAGGTCCCGGCGCTCGTTGAGCAGCTTCACCACCTGGTAGAGGGCGTGGGCCTTCAGCTCGTCGTCGTGGTCCAGGAAGCCGACGAACTCGCCGGTGGCCATCTTCAGTCCGGCGTTGGAGGCTGCGGTTATCCCGCCGTTCGCCTCGCTGTAGTGGACCTTGATCCGGGGGTCGGCGGTCTCGTACTGCTTGAGGAGTGCCTTGAGGTCCTCCCGGTCCGACCCGTCGTCGACGATGCACAGCTCCCACTTGGTGTAGATCTGGCCGGTGACCGACTCGACCGCGTCCCGCAGCCACTCGGGCTCGGGGTTGTAGACCGGCAGGACGATGCTGACCGTGGGCTGGTATGCGAACTTCTTCGACTTGCGGGCCATCTCCTTGACCAGCGCAGGCGACAGCACGTAGAGGTCCTCCCACACCTGGTAGCGCTTCTCGGCGGGAACCGCGCTCGGGTTCATCGCCTTGCGGAACAGGCCCGGCGCCCAGCGCCAGGGCTTGGCGACGTGCATGAGGAAGCCCATCGGGCCCTTCTCGAGGATGATCCGGATCGCGTACCCCGGCAGCAGGATCAGCCGGCGGCGGCGGGTGCCCCACGGGGCGTACTGGTCGATCTTCTCGACGAGCTTCTGCCACAGCTTGTAGTTCGTGCGCTGGACGACCAGGTCGTGGGCGTGCTGCAGTCCGGCCAGCCGGGCTTCCATGGCCCCGAGGGCCTTTGAGGAGTCTGCGTCCAGCTGCTGGAGCTTGCCGGTCAGGTGGTGGACCTGTTCCTTCAGCTGCCACGCCCGGATGTCCAGGGCCCACAGCGGCGCCAGCATCTGGCGGGCCCGGGAGTGGGTCCCGTTGGTGGCGCTGAGCCTGCGGGTCACCCGCGCCGGGTCGGCAGCCGGTTCGGCCCGGACGATGAACTGGTAGGTCAGGGCGTCCGGCGAGGAGTTAAGGGCGTCCATCAAAGCTTTGGGGTAGTCCTGCTCCCGCAGGTCGAACTCGGTGGCGAAGACGCCGACGTCGACGTGACGCCACTCACTCACCTCGTAACCGGCGCCCGCGAAGAGGTCCTCGATGCCCGCCCGGGTGAAGAACCTCAGGTGGGTGCCGTCCAGCAGGCCCTTCTCCCGGTAGCGGAACTCGCCCTGGAGGAGGGAAAGGCGCACCGAGCCGTGGGCGACGTTGGGGATCGAGGCGCAGACGACGCCTCCGGGGGCCAGGATCGACCTGACCGCGACGAGGACCTTTGACGGGTTCACCAGGTGCTCCAGCACGTCGGAGAAGAGCACTACGTCGAACTTCTCGTCGCCGAAGAACTCGGGGAGGTTCATCTTCTCGATGTCGCCGACGATCATCCGCTCGCAGTACTGCTCCCCGATCTTGGCGGCGACCGGGTCTATCTCCAGGCCGGTAACCCGGCAGCCCCGCTCGGTGAGCACCTTGGACATGTCGCCGGTGGCCGGTCCGACCTCGAGCACCTTCTTGTCGCGGCCCGCCAGCAGGATGATCTGCGTCTGGGAGGTGTTCTTCTCGTTCAGGTCGATGTGGGTCTGGTACCGGAGCGCATGGCCCTCGTCGCCGCTGGACAGCTCCGCCCGGGGTTCCAGCGAGTCCGGCGTTGGCTCGGAGGGGTGAGCGGGGGCCTGCTCTGGTCCGGTGGTCAAAAAATTGCTCCTAAACTCGTACGCGGAAATGGTTGCCGACGTGCAGAAGGTTCGCCCGCTCGAACCGGTCTAAATCAGCAGATGCCCCTGGGCATCCTAGTCGGCCCCACGTTTCAGCCAACGGTTGCTTGGGCTTTACCGCCGGCCGGGTGATCCTTCGGACTCCTCGGTGGTGCGGTGTTGCCGATGCCCACGTTCGAAACTTCGAGGCTCCTCATGTCGTGTCCAAACGGGTATGCGCCAAGACGTATCCCACGATTATCTCCCGGTAATAGTAAAGAGTCCAAGAGACCCCTGCGCTGCCGGCCGGCCGGGCCGCCCTGCAAAACCGGCGCCCGCCACCGGCCGGGCCTATATTCTTCCTGCATGTACGCTGCTAACGCCCAAAAAGAGGGGCGCATCATTGCTCCTGCCGACGCGTCGGCAGTTGAGTCCGGTTACCTACAGGTGACCGGGTGGGCCCTCACCGATCCTCCCGTTTCCCGGGTCGATGTCACCGTCGACGAAAAGGTTGCCGGCAGCGCCCTGATCGGGCTCCCGGCCCCTTCCGAGCAGGCGTACAGGCGTGAGTCGCAGGCGCCGATCTGCGGGTTCGAGTTCGAGCTCGACCTGGCGCAGTTCGTCACCCCGGGAGACCCGGTTCGGATCGGAGCGACTGTCGTGGCGGTCAACGGGTCGACGTACCGGCTGAACGAGGTCCACCTGACCACGGTCGCACCCGGCGACGGCAAAGAGCTCTCCTTCGACTTTCTGCCCTCTGCTCGACCGGTCCATCAGGGCGAGGGACCGATGAAGGTGGCGATAGTCGCCAACGACCTGTTGCTCGGGGGTTCCCAGCTCCGGCTGCTCGAGGTGCTGGCGAACCTGACGAGTGACCCCCGGTTTGCGTTCACCGTCTTCTCCCCCCTAGACGGGCCGCTGCGCCCCGAGCTGCTGTCGCTCGGCATCAAGGTGAAAATCTGCCCGGCATTTTCCTACTCGTCGGCCGGCGGCTACACCGAGGCTGCCTCCGGGCTCGCCCGGGAGTTGGCCGGCGGCGGGTACCGCCTGGTTTGGGCGAGCACCCTGATCTCGTTCATCGGAATCGAAGCCGCCCGGCTTGCCGGCCTTCCCAGCCTGCAGTTGATCCAGCAGAACCAGGACGTGCCGGTCTTCTGGGGCCACGCACTGGCTAACGGCGAGATCGACCCGGTGGTCGCCCGGCGGGCCCAACGGCTGTGTGCCCTGGCGGACCGGCTGGTGGTGGTCTGCGAGGCGTCCCGGCGGACCTACGGACGGTACGGGAACGACGGCAAGATCGCGGTCGTCCAGAACGCCATCGACCTGGAGGCAATCGACCGGTACCGGGCCGCAACCTCCCGTGCCGAGGCCAGGCGCAGCCTAGGCGTGGGGGACGGAGAGACGCTCGTGCTGTGCTGCGGGGTGATCGCCCCCCACAAAGGCCAGACCACCCTGGCACAGGCTTTCGCGTCGGTGGCCGAGCGCCACCCGGACGCGGTCCTGACCCTGGTGCACGAAATCGGCAACCGGTACACCGCCGGACTCAAGGCGTACCTGGAGAGGGCCGGCCTCGGGGACCGGGTGCGGGTGCTGCCGCTCGCCGACGACGTCTACCGCTGGTACCGCGCCGCCGACCTGGCGATCTGCCCCTCCCAGGAGGAGGCGCAGCCCTCGGTGGTCCTGGAGGCCATGGCTTTCGGCGTGCCGGTCGCGAGCACCACGGTCGGTGGGGTGACCGAGGTGGTCGAAGACGGTGTCACGGGCCTGTTGTGCCGTCCGGGCGACCTGTCCGCCATGGCCGCGATGCTCGACCGGGCTCTTTCGCTGAGCTCTTCCGAGCGGGAGGCGATCGTCGCGGCGGCCAGGGCACGGGTCGACCGTAACCACGACGTGCGACGGGCCTCCATGCAATACCTGGCCGTGCTGGAGGAGCTCACCGGGGCCGGGCCGCTGCCGGAGGATCAGGCCCGCCCGCAGGTTGAGGTCGAGCTGGAGCGGGGCCGGGCGGCCATCGCAGAGTTCCGGTCCTGGGCCAAAGAGCTCCAGGAGGCGGTCCGCTATCACCACGACCGCGCCAACGCCTCCGAGGCCCTGGGCGCCAGGCTCGTAGCCGAGCGCGACGTCGCGCAGACCGAGGTCGCCCGGCTCGCGCCGCTGGAAAAAAAGCTCGATGCGGCAACCCGGGAGATCGAGGCGATCCACCACTCGAAGGCGTGGCGGGTCTTCAACCTCATTTGGGCGGCCCGACGGACCGCCGACCGGCTGGTAGCCCCGGTTCGCAACCGTCTGTCCCGGCTCGCCTCCCGGCCGCCCGCAGCCACCACGGCCGCCGGCGCCGCGGCCGCCGGCGCCGGCGCCGAACAGGAGTTGGGGGCCTCCGCCGCCCGTCTGATCGAAAAGCTGCCCGAACGGTTCCCTGCCGGCAACGGCCGGCCGGTCCTGCTCTGCCTCCCGTGGTTTGTCACCGGGGGCGCCGACCGGGTGGTCGAGTACCTCCTCGGGCACTGGCGGGCCGGCGGCCGGACGGTTGTGGTCATAACCACCACCCCGCTCGGCGTCAACATGGAGAGCCGCTTCGACGACCTTCTCGGACTCACACCTTTCGCCTACGACCTGAACCACATGGCGCCTGCTGCGTCCTGGCTGCCGTTCGTGGAGGAGCTCCTCGACCGTCTCGGCAACCCGACTATCCTCAACATCGGCAGCGGGTGGCTCTACTCGAACCTGGAAAGGCTGCTCGCCTCGCGCCCGGGAATCCGGGTGGTGGACCAGCAGTTCAACGACGTCGGTCACCTCACCAGCAACCGCAAGGTCAGGTCCCATGTCGACCTCACGGTCGCTGCGCACCGCGCGCTGGCCGAGGTCGTTCGCTCCGACGGCCGGGACCCCGGCCGGGTGGTCACTGCCTACGTAGGCATCCCGGCCCCGCCAAGGGCCACAGACGAGCAGCTCGCCGGGCTCCGGGCCGAGCTCGGCGTCGCTCCCGGAACCAAGGTGGTGCTGTTCATCGGGCGGTTCTCGGAGGAGAAGCGCCCGGAGTGGGTGGTAGCGCTCGCGGCCGTCCTGGCCGGCGACGACGTCGCCGTGGTCATGGTGGGCACGGGACCTGAGGAGGCGGAGCTTCGCAAAGGCATCGAAGCCCTCCCCGGGGTCACCTGGCGGCGGTACGTCGAGAACATCGGTGCGTTCATCGGGCTGGCCGACGTCCTGGTCCTGCCGAGCCGGACCGAAGGCATCCCGCTCACCGTGATGGAGGCCCTCTCGCTCGGAACCCCCGTGGTGGCAACCCGCGTCGGCGGCCTGGGCGAGCTGGACGGAATCCCCGGATTCCGGCTCTGCGAGCCCGACGACTTCCCGGGATTCGTCACCGCGGTGAGGGAGACGCTGGGATCGGCTCCGGCGGAGGGGATAGCCCTCCCCGCCCACTTCGGGGTCGAGCACATGGTCGAGACCTACGACCGGATCGTCGACGGAACCGAGCTCAACCCCAGGTCCCCGCAGACGGCCGGGGTGGGGGCGTAGCCATGGTGAGGTGCTCGGTGGTCATCCCGGCCTACAACGCAGAACGGTACCTGGCCTCGGCCATTCGTTCCGCGCTGGCCCAGACCTTCACCGGGACCGAGGTCATCGTCGTGGACGACGGGTCGACCGACGGAACGGCCGAGGTCATCGACTCCTTCGGCGACCGGGTATTCGCCATACACCAGCCCAACGCAGGCCCCTCGGTGGCCCGGAACGTCGGCATGAAGGCTGCATCCGGGGAGTACATAGCCTTCCTCGACTCCGACGACATGTGGATGCCCAGGCGGTTGGAGCAGATGGTCGGCCGGCTCGACGCCGACAAGAACCTGGGTTTCGTGACGAGTGACGCCTACCTGATCAACGAGGAGCGGCCGACGTCGCTCCGCTACTACGGAACGCTGGTCGACCCGACCCCGTTCAACTCCGAGGACCTGGGCTACTGGATCGTCCGGCAGAACTTCATATTCACCGGAGTTGTGGTCAGAACCGAGCTCTTCGACCGCCACGGCACGTTCATGCCGAACATCCTGGCCGAGGATTGGGACCTGTGGACCCGCTTCATCCTCGAGGGCTCCGGGGTCGGGCTGGTCGACAGCCCCCTCGGCTACTACCGAATCCGCCGGGCGGGGCTCACCTGCTCCGACGAGTTCGACGCCCACCGCGAGGCGGCCCTGTTCCGCAACCTTCACGACCCGAAGGTGCTGAGCATCCCGGGCCTGGGCCGGGATCTGTTCCTGCCGCTCGCCCGCGAGGCGCTGCTCAGCCGGAACCTCGACGAAGCCCGCTTCTGCCTGCAGGCAACGGCGCACGACCGGACGATCTCCCGCCCCCGCCGCGTGCTCGCCGGGTGCATGGCGGCGTTCCCCGCGGCGGCGGCAATTTCGGCCGATCTGCAGGCCCAGCGGGAGGCGAGGCGGGCCTCTCGGACCTTCGTCTTGGTGTCGGGGGCGTTGCGGGACTCGGACGGAAGGGCCTACCGGCCGGATCCGTATTTCGAGGGTTGGGTGGAGTCGGACGGCCGGAGCGCCCCCCTCAGCGGGTGGGCGGTCGGGCGCAGGCGGGAGCCGGTGGACCTGCTGGCCGTGTTCGTCGACGGCCGGTTCCACGGTTCGGTGACCCCGTCGGTGCTGCGCCCCGATGTGGCCGCCCACACCGGCAACCCCGAGTCGGTAATCTCAGGATTCTGCGCCACCGAGCCGGCGATCCGCCCGGAACCGGAGCAGAAAATCCAGGTCATCGCAATCTCCGGGCACCGGTACGCCGAGCTGCCCATGCTGGATTCCCCGACGCAGACTTGACCGAGGGGCAACCCGGCAGCAGACGTTTGTACACCGCCGTAATGGGGCTGTCGGCGGTCGTCGCCTACCTGATCCTCGCTCTGCCCCAGACCGGCCAGTCCCTGATCATCGACGAGGTGGAGTTCCCACGGCTGGCCGAGGCCATCGCCGAAACCGGGAAACCGGTCTTCTACCGGGGCGAGGAGTCGCCCGGGCAGACCGGTGTCTTTCACCCGCCCCTCTACGCATTCCTGCTCGGCTTCTGGGTCAAGCTTCTCGGCTTCTCCCCGGCGGTCGTCCGCCTCTTCGGGGTCCTGCTTATGCCGGCGACCGCCTGGTTCGGCTACCGGACGATCGAGGAGATGGGTCCCAAGGATCTCGAGCCCGGGTTCTTCCTGGTTTTCTTCCTGCTGCACCCTTTTGTGCTGCAGAGTGCGCTCCTGCCGGACATCGACGGAACCATGTTGATCTTTGCGACCACTCTTCTGGGCTGGACGGTGGTCCGCAGCGTTACCCGCGAGATGAGCCTCGGCCGGCAGATCCTCGGAGTCGGATCGGCTCTGGCGCTGGTCCTCGCATGCAAGCTCACTGCGGTCTACGCAGTTCCGTTCGTGTTCGGGGCGCTGCTGATCGCCAATGGCCCGATGCTGGCGGCAAAGGTGACCGCAGCCGCTTCCACTCTGGCGGCCGGCATCTTTCTGGTCGTATGGAGACTGGTTTCCTGGGTGACCGACTCCCCTTTCAGCTTCCCGTTCGAGTTCACGCTCCAGAGCGGGCTCAAAGGCGGGGTCAGCGACCTCCCGCTTGCGACGGCCCTCAGGCGGCTCATCCCGGCCGACTGGGCGATGTTCTGGCTCGGGATGCCCGTTCTGCTGATGGCGGCGGCCGGGACCGTCCACGTGGCTGCCCGCTGGAGGAAGGAGCCCTCCCGCCGGGTGCTGCTCGCGTTTGCCGCCTGGGCGGGCGGCGTCCTGGCCCTCTACTCGCTGATCACCGGACCTCCCTACGGGTTCCCGAAGTACCTGGTGGGGGCGATGCCCGCGCTGGCGATGCTGGCGGCCATCCCGGCGGCTTCCGGGGCCGAGAGGCTGAGGGTCCTCGGGAGGTGGGCCTGGGCGGTTCCGGTCGCGGTCGTTCCGCTCGTCTACGTGCTCTATGTGAACTACGCGGACGGCCTGGAGACCGACCGGTACTTCACCCACCCCTGGTTCGTGCTGCTGCCCATCGGGCTGGCGGCGGGACTGGTCCTGGCGGTCCTGGCCTCGCGGCGTCCCGACGGCTGGATCCGCTACTCGATCGCCGGCCTGTCGGTCGGCGGCGCGGCGCTGCTGTTCTCGCACAGCTTCAGCGTGGACCTCTACCAGGCGCAGCAGGACTCCTCGATCCGCTACCACCCGTCCGAGGTCGGCTTCGACCGCACCGTCGCCCGGATGAGGGATCTGGTACGCCCCGATGAGCCGTTCCTGGCCCCGAAGGACATCGGTTCGGCCGTCTACAACCGGTTCCACCAGCAGGAAATAATCTTCCACGACATGCAGGTGCTGGACCGCCTGCTGGCGGACCCCGCGGTCAGGTACGCCGTGGTGCGCACCGAGTGGGACTACTCGTATGCGGTGTTCCCGGAGGCGCAGCCGGTCATCGAGCGCCACATGCAACTGCAGGAGACCATCGGGGGATTTCTGATCTACGCCCGCCGGCCTTAACGCTCAGCCCTTTTCGTCGGGCAGAAGTTGTGCCCGCATACGGTCGAAGTCCTGGGCCGCCCGGTCGTAGTCCTCTGGCCGCCCGATGTCCATCCAGTAGCAGTCGGAACGGTACGCCACGACCTTCTCTCCCCTCTCCAGCAGCCGGTTGACGAGGTCCGGGAAGTCGAGGCGCTTCCCCGGCTCGATCAGCTTGAGGGCGGCCGGCGAGTAGACGTAGGCGCCCATGCTGCACTGATAGGAGTTGGTGGGTTTTTCGATGTACTCGGTGACCCGCCCGTCGCCGTCGACGCCCAGGACGCCCAGGTCGACCCGGATCTTCTTCGTGTGGACACCGATCGTCAGGGCCGCCTCCTGCTCCCGGTGGAAGCCGGCCAGCGCCGTGAAGTCGAGGGTCGTGAGGATGTCGCCGTTGCAGACCAGCAGGTCGTCGTCCACGCCTTCGAGCATCGCCAGCGCCCCGGCGGTGCCCAGCGGCTCGTCCTCCCGCAGGTAGGAGATTTCCATCCCCTCAATCGGGCCGCGGGTCAGGAAATACGCCTCGATCAGCGGCGCCAGGTGCCCGACCGAGATGTAGGCCGACTTCACCCCGTGCCAGCGCAGCTGGCGGAGGACGATCTCCATGATCGGGATGTCGCCCAGGGGGACCAGGGGCTTGGGGAAGACCATGGTGTAGGGCGCGAGCCGGGTGCCCAGGCCTCCGGCGAGAAGCACCGCCCGAACGGGCTCAGACGCCATAGACCCTGGGCTGGAACCGGGCGAGGTTGGGCTCCATCCATGCGATGACCCGGCGCAGCCCCTCCTCCAGGCCGACCTCGGCCTTCCAGCCGCACAGCTCGGCGGCCTTGGAGGCGTCGCAGAGCAGCCGGCCGACCTCGCTGGCTTTCGGCCGGATCCTCTGGGCGTCCTCCCGGACGGCCAGCTCCCGGCCGAGCAGCTTCGAGACCATGTTCACGACGTCACCTATCGACACCTCGGTGCCGGTGCCTAGGTTGACGGTTTCCCCGACCGCCGCCTCGCTCCCGGCGACTGCGGCGAAGCCCCGTACCGTGTCGGCGACGTAGGTGAAGTCCCTCTTGGGGGCCAGCGAGCCGAGCTGCAGCTCACCGCCGGCCAGCGCCTGGCTGATCACCGTGGGGATCAGGGCCCGGGTGGACTGGCGGGGGCCGAAGTTGTTGAAGGGCCGGATGACGGTCACCGGCAGCTCGAAGCTGCGGTAGAAGCTCTCGGCCAGCTTCTCGGCGCCGATCTTGCTCGCCGAGTAGGGGGACTGACCCTGCAGGGGGTGCTTCTCGTCGATCGGTGCGTAGATCGCCGTCCCGTAGACCTCGCTGGTGGAGATCTGGATCATGCGGCCGACCCCGTTCTCCCGGGCCGCCTCGAGTACGTTGAGCGTGCCGATCACGTTGGTGTCAACCACATCCCGAGGGCTCTGGTAGGAGTACGGGATGCCGATAAGGGCCCCGAGGTTGAAGATGCACGAGGTCCCCTTCGACGCCCGCCGGACCGTGTCGGAGTCGCGTAGGTCGCCGAAGTGTTTGTCGACCCCGGACAGGACGTCGGCAGGCACGTCGGCCAGCAGGCCGGGGTCGTTCCGGGAGTTGTAGTGCAGGAACACCCGCACCTTGACCCCCTGGGAGACCAGGTACTCGGTGAGGTGGCTGCCGATGAAGCCTCCCGCTCCGGTGACCAGGACCGGGCCGTCGTCCCATCCGCTCAAAGCACCGACCTGAAATGTTCCAGCGTGTCGCGCAGGCTCGTCTCGAAGTCGATGGCCGGGGCCCAGCCCGTCAATGAGCGGAGCCGGGAGGCGTCGCAGCAGGTCTCGGACGGCTCACCGCGCCGTACCCGGCCTGCCACCGGCCTGACCTCCACCTTCGTCATAGCCATCCTCGCCAGAATTGCGACTGCTTCGCCAATACTGTGGTTCACCCCGCTCCCGATGTTGTAGATCCCGCCCGACGGGCTCATTATCAATGCCTGCAGGTAGGCGCGCACGACGTCCCGGACGTCGGTGAAGTCCCGCCGGTCCTCGGTGGAGCCCACCTCGACCACCGGCGGCCCCCCGGCCTCGGCCCGTGCGATCTGGCTCGCAATCGAGGGAATGACAAATCGGTCCGACTGGCCGGGCCCGATGTGGTTGAACGCCCGGACGCAGACCACCCTGAGGCCGGCCGCAGCGTAGGACAGCGCGACCTCCTCCTGACGCAGCTTTGCCCTCCCGTAGGCGTGGACCGGCCGCATGGGCGCCTCTTCGGCCGTCGGCAACGACCCGGGTTCCTGGGGGCCGTACTGGGCGTCCGATCCGGCCGAGAGGACCGCCGCATCCGGCACGGCGGCCAGCACCTGCTCCATCAGCACCGTCGTTCCTCCCACCGCCGTGTCGATGAGGTCGTGGTCATCGGCCGGCGGCGTCCGGGCGGCCAGGTGGAAAACGTAGTCCGGCCGGGAAACCTCGAGCGCCGCAGCCACGTCCTCCGGGTTCGTGATGTCGCCCTTCAGGTCGAGCACGCGTGCGTCTGCGGCGCCGCCCATGCCGGAGCGGGAGAGGCCGGCTACGTTCCATGCGGTGCTCTCCAGCAGGTGGCGGACCAGGTGCCGCCCGGCGAACCCGCCGGCCCCCGTCACCAGCGCGGAGCGGGGCAGGCCCGACTCGTGTTCGACCGATCCCATTTCCCGGCTATCGCGAACGGCGGCGGCGCCCCTCGAAAACCCGGATCTTCAGCAGGATCAGCACGGCCTCCACCCCGTCGGTCCACTGAAGTTTCTTGCCCTCTTCCCGGTTGCGGGCTTTGTACCTGATGGGGACCTCCTGGATGCGGCGACCCGACAGCAGGAAGCGGCCGGTAGCCTCGGCCTCGATGCCGAAGCCGTTTTGTTTCAGCTCCAGCGACCTCCAGACGTCCAGCCGGCTCATCTTCAGGCACGTCTCCAGGTCGCTCAGCCAGGCGTTGAACAGGAAACTGGCCCAGAAGCTGACCGCCTTGTTGCCGATCACGTACCAGAACGAGTAGGCGCTGTGGGTGCCGAACGACCTTTTGCCGTAGACCACCTCGGCCCCGTCCTCGACAATCGCCTGGATCATCGCCCGGTAGTCGGCCGGGTCGTACTCCAGGTCGGCGTCCAGCACGGTCAGAAGATCGCCCCGGGCCGCTTCGATGCCGGTCCTGAGCGCCGCCCCCTTGCCCCGGTTGCGGTCGTGCAAGACCACCCGGACCTCGCCCTTTTGCACCAGATCCTCGATCGAGGTCACACTGCCGTCGGTGGACCCGTCGTCGATGACCACGACGTCCAGGCGGAGACCGAGGTCGGTCTTCAGCAGGCGTTCCAGGGCGGTCCGGAGGGTGGCAACCTCGTTCAGCACGGGAATCAGTACGGTCAGGCTCTCGGGCGTTTCCTCAGGCATTGCGCGGTACCCCCGTCGGACATCCCGGACACCAACCAACACCCCGATCCTACCCACCCGGCGGCCCGGCGGCCGGACGATCGTCCCGCTAACGGTAAGGTATCGACGTGAACAAAGTCCTCACCAAGACTCGGCTGACAAACTTCGCCGCCGCCAGGTCCCTGCTGATCAACCTGACGCTCAGGGAGAACCGCAGCAAGTACAAACGGTCCGCTTTGGGCTGGGCGTGGTCGATGATCAACCCCATCGCCACCATGCTGGTTTTCACCTTCGTCTTCCGGCTGGTGTTCCGGATCCCCCCGCCGACCGGTGACCCCAGCGGCCTCGAGAACTTCGGCTTTTTCCTGATCTGCGGCCTGCTGCCCTGGAACTTCCTCGCTGCCGGCCTCACCGGGGCCACCGGATCCGTCGTGGGCAACGCCGGCCTGATCAAAAAGGTCTACTTCACCCGGGCCGTCCTCCCGGCCTCCAGCGTGCTCTCCTGGAACACCAACCTGCTGATCGAGCTCGGGGTCCTGTCGATTGCGCTGATTTTCGTCGGGCAGTTGGTCTTCATCTACCTGCCGGCCGCAATCCTCGTGATCGTGCTCCAGATGTTCTTCGTACTGGGCATCGGGCTGGCGCTGTCCGCCCTCAACGTCTACTTCCGGGACATCGAGCACTTCCTGTCGATCCTGCTTCTGCTGTGGTTCTACGCCACGCCTATCATCTACCCGATCGACCTGATCAACGCCAGTCCGAGCATCAACGGCGCCATGAGGACGATCTACTTCATGAATCCGATGGTTCACTTCATCGAGGCGTACCGGGCGATCTTCTACCACTTGCGCTCGCCCGGGGCGGACACATTTCTGTACATGTTCCTCTCCGCCGCAGTGACCATGACCTTCGGAATGTGGCTGTTTCGGAAGCTGGAACCCAAGTTTGCGGAGGAGCTTTGAGCGAAGAAATTGCGGTAACCGCCCAGAACGTCTCCAAGCGTTTCCGGATCTACCACGAGCGCAACCAGAGCATCAAGCAGATGGTGCTACGGCGCAGCCGGGGCGTTTACGAGGAGTTCTGGGCCCTGAAGGACGTGTCGCTCGACATCCCTCAGGCGTCGTCCTACGGCCTGATCGGTGAGAACGGCTCCGGGAAGTCCACTCTTTTGAAGTGCATGGCAAAAATCCTGGTCCCGGACGAGGGTTCGGTTGCGACGGTCGGCTCGATCTCTGCGCTGCTGGAGCTCGGCGCCGGCTTCCACCCCGAGCTCTCGGGGCGGGAGAACGTGTTCCTCAATGGGGCGATCCTCGGCATCAGCTCGAAGGAGCTGAACCGCAAGTTCGACGAGATCGTCGCCTTCTCCGGCATCGAGAGGTTCATCGACACCCCGGTCAAGAACTACTCCTCCGGCATGTACGTGCGCCTGGGATTTTCGATTGCAATCAACGTCTCCCCCGACGTCCTTCTCGTGGACGAGGTCCTGGCGGTAGGCGATGCCGAGTTCCAGATGAAGTGTTCGCAGAAGTTCCGGGAGCTCAAGAGCTCCGGGTGCACGATTGTGGTGGTCTCGCACTCGATGGAGATGATCCGCGACCTGTGCGACTCGGCCGCGTGGCTGGAGCACGGGACCTTGAGGGCAACGGGGCCGGCCAGGGACGTCATCCGTTCATACATGAAGCACGTCGCCGAGAACACCGGCTCGGAGTACGTGGACCCCGACCAGGTGGCCCCCACCCCCTAGCCGAAGGCTTCTAACATCCCATCGAAGTCCGGCCCGATTTCGACCTGTCCCCGCCATCCTCCGAGTCGGACTCGCCCAGGTAGGTTCCAGGAGGCTCTTTGACTAGAATCCCCGGGAACGAGGAGTCGGTCGCATGGATGCAACGTTTGGATGGGTTCCGGAGCAGATCGCCGCGTACTACCGGGCGGCCGCCGAGGTCTACACCAGCCCCTGGCTTTTCGCCGGCGTCGCCGCCCTGCTGCTCATCGAGCGGGTCCGCCCGGCCGTCCGGGAGCAGAAGGTTCTCTCCTGGGGGCTCTTCGAGGACTTCTGCTGGTTCAACCTCGACATAGTTTTCAAGGTCGCCGCCTTCCCGGCCTTCGTCGGGCTGGTAAGCCTGGCGTACGACAAGCTGACGGGCGGCTTCACCTTGAGTTTGGTGACCGAGTGGCCCGCCTGGCTGCGGGTGTCGTTCTCACTGCTGATCTACGACTTCTACCAGTGGCTGCACCACTTCGTCCGGCACAAGGTGGCGTGGTTGTGGCAGTTCCACGTCATTCACCACTCCCAGACCGAGCTGAACCTGTTCACCGACCTGCGGGTCCACTTCGGGGAGTACCTGGCCGCCCACGTTCTGACCTTCATCCCGCTGTTCGCCCTTAATCTGACCCCGTTTGCGATCATGGGGGTGGGCTTCTTCACCATCTGGTACACCCGCTTCATCCACACCAACGTGCGCACGAACCTGGGGCCCCTGAAGCACATTCTGGTCACGCCCCAGTACCACCGGGTTCACCACTCGATAGAGACCCGGCACTACGACAAGAACTTCGGGGTCCTGTTCACCCTGTGGGACCGGGTGTTCGGCACCATGCACCCCGACTACGACGAGTACCCGGAAACCGGCGTCGCCGGCGTGGACTTCGGACGGCCTTCGACGTTTGCCCCCCGGGAGTGGGCGGCGACCCTCGGCCGGCAGCTGGTGTACCCGTTCGCCGCGATCCTGCGGTCGACGCGCCCGGCAAAGGTGCCGGCGGAGTCGGGATCCCGGAGCTAGCTACTCCAGCCGCTGGCGGTTGATCAGGTGCCGGTTCAGGTATCCGGCCGCCCGCTTGGCCACCAGGATCGGGCCCCCCTCGTCCCAGGCGACGTTCATCCGCGCCATCAGCCGGCGCCGGGCGCTGAGACGGGCGCCGGTGCGGCCCACGGTCAGCAGGTCGGAGGCCCGCTGCGGGTTGGCGCAAAACTTGTCCAGGGGCTTCATGATCTGGCCCCAGGTCAGCTCGGGCCGAAGTTTGCCGGTGTTCAGCTTGAACTCCCGGGCGAGCGACTCGTCCTCGATCATGCGGGTGATGGCCTCGGTGAAGCCCTCGACGTCCCCCGGGTTGACGGTTAGGCCCAGCTCACGCTCCTCGACCAGCTGGCTGAGGGCGTCGCCCCGGGTGACGATCACGGGGAGTTCGGCCCAGAAGTAGTCCAGCACCCGGGTGCGGTAGGAGTAGGTGGTCTCGATGTGCTCCAGGTGGCACGAGACCCCGATGTCCGCCTCCAGCAGGTAGTTGGACCGGTCGTCGTAGGCCACCCACCCCTCGTTGAAGAAGACGTGGGTGCCGACCAGGCCCAACTCCTCGGCCAGGTCCTTGGCCTGCACGGCCATCCGCATCTCGGGGACGTCGGGGTTGGGGTGGGCCAGGCCCATGAAGAACAGCTTGACCTCGGGGTGGTCGCGTGAGACCCGGCCCACGGCCCGGATCAGCGTGAGCGGGTCGAACCAGTTGTAGATGCCGCCGCCCCACAGGATCACCTTGTCGTCCTCGCCGATCCCGGGGATCACGCCTTTCAGGACCTTGCGGGTGTGGTTGGGGGTGTCGGACGAGACCCCGAAGGGCACCACGTCGATCAGGCTCCGCAGGGTCGGGTCGTTGTCGTAGATGTGGGGGTTCAGCCGGCCCGCGCCCGCAAGCTGGCCGAGCCAGAAGTCCCGCTGTTTCTCGCTGGCGCAGATGAAGTAGTCGCAGCCGCGCAGCTGGGCGGTGATGACCTCCAGGTCCGACTCGAAGATGTTGTTGCGTTTGCCGGCGTCGTCCTCCCGGAACATCTCCAGGTTCTCGAGGTGGAACGGGTCGTAGAGGTCGGCGACCAGGATCGCGCCCGAGTCCCACACCACCGGCCGGTGGTGGGCGATGAATCCCTGGAAGATCACGACGTCGGCCCAGTCCAGGTGGTCGGGCAGGGTGGCGTCGGACAGGACGTCGAGGGTAAAGGTTTTCGGGGTAATGTCGGCCGCCTTGACCACCAGCATCCGAACCTCGTGCTTGCGGCTGAGCTCGGAGGACATCTCCCAGGCACGGATCGCCGGGCCTGCCATCTTGGTCGAGACGGTGTCTCCGGTGATCACCAGCACCCGGGTCCTGCCCTTGAAGATCTGGTCCAGGCCGCTGGTGCCGACCAGGCTGTTGAACGTTTCCGAGAAGCCGGGGTCGGAGATGTTGGGCCTAAGCGACTCCCGGAACAGCGCCATGATCTCCGAGTCGTTCCGCTTGCGCCGCTCCTGGACGAACTCCCGCTTGGCCAGGATGCTCGGCATCTGGCGGGCGACCTCGGAGATGCCCAGCAGGTGCGACATGGTCATCGGCGAGACCTTCTCCGGGCTCTCGACCGCACCCATCTCCGGCGACGCCAGGTTGTAGTTCTGGCGGCCGGTGTCGGTGTAGGTGAGGCCCCGCTCCAGGGCGAGCAGAAGAGCAGGCGCCAGCGCCTTCTCCAGCGTCTTCTCCTGGTAGTTCTTCAGCATCGTCATGAGGGCGTTGCGCTCCAGGAGGAACCGCTCGCGTTCCTGGCCCAGGCCCTCGGCCGTGCCGTGGTGGCGGTGGTAGGCGATCGAGGAGGGCTCGTAGATGACCCGGTAGCCCATCAGCCACAGGCGCCAGCCCAGGTCGACGTCCTCGAAAAAGGCGAAGTACTCGTCGTCGAAGCCGCCCACGTCGAGAAACAGGTCCCGGGGCATGAACATCGCGCAGCCGGAGGCGAACAACGTCTCGCCCGGGCGGTCGTACTGTCCCTCGTCGGGCTCGTTGACCCCGACCTTGAACCCGTGCCCGTAGAACGAGAGCGCTCCGCCGGCGTAGTCGATGGTCTTGCCGTCGAGGGTGAGGATCTTCGATGCCACCACGGCCACGTCCTGCGACTTGCCGAAACCCGCGATGCCCTCGGTGAGCCAGTCCGGGTGGGCCCGGGCGTCGTTGTTGATCAGGGCGACGTAAACGCCTTTTGAGAAACGGACGCCGGCGTTGATGCCTCCGGCAAAACCCAGGTTCTTGGGCAGTTCGAGCACCCGGGCATTCGGCCAGTTGGCCCTTACGTGCGCCACCGACCCGTCGGAGGACCCGTTGTCGACAAAAACGACCTCAAACCGGTCTGCGGCATAGGTCTGCTGGGCAAGGGAGCGCAGGCAGTCATCGATGAACTGCTTGCCGTTGAAGTTCAGGACAACGACAGAGATATCAAGCGGCATGATCAAACCCTATGCCATGAACCCCGCGCGCGCCGGGCGGCGCCCGGGTTAAGCGGTGCTGGAGTTGGCCCGCCTGGACCCTTTCCGGAAGAACAGCTCGCCCCAGACCAGCAGCATCCGGACGATGAGGCCGGCTGCGACGGCCGGAACGAAGATCTTCAAAGGCCCCTTCAATCGGCGGGCGGCGAATCTGATGAGGCTGAAGTGGTGGTGGCGAATCATCTTGTAGGGGTGCCGGCGGCTCGACCCCGCGACGTAGTGGAGCATCTGGGCCCCCGGGTAGTAGACGTTCTTCCAGCCGGCATCCTTGATGCGTGAGCACAGGTCCAGGTCCTCGACGTACATGAAGAACCCCTCGTCGAAGCCGCCCACCTGTTCGAATGCCTCCCGCCGGATCAGCATGGCGGCGCCGGAGACCCAGTCGACCTCCTGCTCGGAGTCGTGACTGATATCCATCAGCTTGTAGGCCCGGGTGAAGCGGTTCTTGTCCGAGATAAGGCCGAAGATTGCGTGTCCCACGGCCACCCCGATCTTGGGGACCACCCGGCACGAGGGGTAGGTCGTGCCGTCGGGGTTGAGCAGGCGGGGGCCCATGACGCCGGCGTCGGGACGGGCCGAGATCGCGGCGAGCATCTTGCCCAGGCTGTCGGAGTCCGGGACGATGTCTGGGTTCAGGAACCAGACGAAGGGGGCGTTGGTCGCCTTGAAGCCCTGGTTGCATGCCCGTCCGTAGCCCACGTTCAGCGTGTTGTCGAGAACGGTCACCCGCGGGTCGATGGCCTCTACGCCGTCCCGGCTTCCGTCGGTGGATGCGTTGTCGACCACCACCACCTGGACCGGGATGCCGGCCGCGGCGGCACACAGGTGCGTGATGCAGTTGCGCAGGTGGTCGCCGGAGTCGAAGTTGATGACGACCAGGGCGAGATCGGCGGCTTGGGCAGGATCCGGAATGGCGGCCTCACCGGGGAAGTGGAGGACTAGCACCGCCGCATTATAGAGGTGACGGTCTAGGCTGACGGAGAAAATGGAGCCAACCCAAACGGCGCACCCCACGATGTCTGCGGTCGTCCTCAACTACAACGGCGGGAAGATGGTCCTCGACTGCGTCGCTGCCCTGCAGGCCCAGAGCCCGCCCTGCTACGAGATCGTCTGTGTCGACAACCACTCGGGCGACGGCTCGGCGAACGACGTGGAGGCCAGGTTCCCCGGCGTTCGGATCGTCCGGCTTCGGGAAAACCTGGGGTTCGCCGGAGGGATGAACCGTGCGATCGACGCTTCAAGTGGAGACTACGTGGCCCTGATCAACCTCGACGTCACCCTGTCGCCCGACTACCTGGACCTGTGCGCGCAGGCGCTTACCGCCGACCCGACCCTGGCCGGTGTGACCGGGAAGCTGCTCCGCCCGGACGAAGCCGACCCGCCGATCCTCGACACCACCGGCCACACCGTCTACCGCAACCGGCGGGCGGTCGACCGGGGCGAACGGGAGCCCGACCTCGGCCAGTACGACGGCGACACCGGCCTCTTCAGCATCTGCGGCGCCGCCCCGATCCTGCGGAGGACCGCCCTGGAGGACGTCCGCCTGGACGGCCAGTACTTCGACGAGGACTTCTTCGCCTACTTCGAGGACTTCGACCTGTGCTGGCGGGCCCAGTTGCGGGGGTGGCACTTCGCGTACGTCCCTCAGGCGCGGGGCACCCACTACCGGGGAGGGAGCGGCGGCAAGTCGTCGACGTTCATCCTTAGCTGCAACCACCGCAACCGGCTGCTGGTGATGCTGCACAACGACTCCCCGGCCAGCTTCCTGCGCCACCTGCCGGGCATCGCGTACACCGAGGTGCGGGCCACCCTCCACATGCTGAGCCTCCGCCCGGCCGCCCTGGTCCGGGCCTGGGCCGCTTTTTTCCGGCTGCTCCCCCGCCAGATCGGCAAGCGCCGCCGGATCCAGGCCGGCCGTAAGGTGCCGTGGCAGGAGCTGGAACACTGGTTCCAGTCCTACGACTACCGGTTCTCCGAGATGCTCCGCCGGGCCCGCCAGCGGAAGGCGGTCCGGTGAGGATAGGCATCCACGCCGACCCGGCGGCCCACTCGATCCCGGGCGGGGTAGGGGTTTACGTGCGGCGCCTGGTCGACGAGCTGCTGGCCGCCCCGGGCGACGACGAGCTCAACCTGATCATCTCCCGCTTCGCCACGCCCCCTGCGGCCTGGGTGGAGGCGACCATGATCCGGCCCCAGCTGAAATTCGCCGCACTCTACGCAGCGTGGAACTTTGCCAACCGGCCCCCGATCACCGAAACGCTCGACGTCGTCCACGCCACCAACCTCGTCATCCCGCCGGCCGCCGGGGCGGCACTGGTCTCGACGATCCACGACCTCGCAGTCGACCAGATGCCCGAGGTGGTTCCCTTCCCGTGGCGCCAGCTCTACCGCCGGGGCCTGAAGCGGGCGCTGGAGGAGTCGAAGGTCATCTGCGCGGTGTCCGAGGCGACGAAGCAGGGGATAGTCGACGCCTACGGCACCGACCCGGAGCGGATCCTGGTCACCCCGGAGGCCGCCAACGTGACCCCGGCGAGCCCGGTCGACGACAACGTCTTCAAGCGGCTCGGAATAGAGGGACCCTACGTGCTGAACGTCGGGACCGTCGAGCCGCGCAAAAACCAGGCCCGCCTGGTCAAGGCCTTCGTCGACGCCGGCCCCCACCTCGCGGGCCACACCCTGGTACTGGCCGGCATCCCCGGCTGGGGGCAGGAGGAGGTGGAGGCGGTGATCGAGAAGCTGAAGGTGCGCCACCGGGTGATCCTGAGCGGCAAGGTCACCAACCTGGAGCTCGCCTCGCTCTACTCCCGGGCCTCGATCTTCGCCCTGCCCTCGCTCTACGAGGGGTTCGGCATCCCGCTGGTCGAGGCGATGTCCTTCGGCATCCCGTCGGTCGCCGGGTCCACCCCGGCCCTCGCCGAGCTGGCGGGCGACGCGGCCCTGCTGGCGGATGCCCGGGACGCCAACGCCCTCGCCCAGGCGCTGGAGCAGCTGGCAAGCGACGAGGCCCTGCGGACGCGCCTCGCCGCCGCAGCGACCGCCCGGGCGGCCGGCTACACCTGGGCAAAGACGGCTCGGCTGACGCTGACGGCCTACCGGAGGGCCGCCGGGTGAGGATCTCGCTGATCTCGACGCTGCTGAACGAAGCCGCCGGCCTGAAGGAGATGCTCGCCGCGGTCGACGGGCAGACCCGGGCGCCCGACGAGGTGGTGATCGTCGACGGCGGCTCGACCGACGGGTCGCTGGAGATCCTCCAGGGCTGGGCGGACGGGCGACCGGAGATCCGAATAGAGAGCCGGCGGGGCGCCAACATCTCGGCCGGGCGGAACGCTGCGATCAGGCTGGCCACCGGCGACGTGATCGCAGTGACCGACTTCGGCTGCACCCTCGACCCGGAGTGGCTCGCCGCCCTCGCCGCGGGCTTCGAGGGTGGCGCCGACGTGGTCATGGGCTTCTACGCGCCGGACCCCCGCAGCCGGTTCGAGCGGGTCGTCGCCTGCCTGAACCTCCCCGACGCCTCCGAGGTAGACCCGGACAAATTTATGCCGTCGTCCCGCTCGGTGGCGTTCCGCAAAACGGTTTGGGAGAAGGCCGGGGGGTACCCGGAGTGGCTGGCCATCGGAGAGGACATGTACTTCAACTTCCGGGTGCTCGACACCGGCGCCCGGCGGGTCTTTGCACCCGGTGCGCTGGTTCACTGGCGCCTCCGGCCCGACCTGCGCTCGACCCTGCGCCAGTACTTCCGCTACGGCGAGGGCGACGGGCGGGCCGGGATGTACCCCAAACGGCACGCCCTCCGCTTCGGGACCTACGCCGGAGCGGCCGGGTTCCTTGCCGTCGCCTCCCGCCGTCCGGCGCTGCTCGCCTTAGTCCCGGTGGCGGTCGGCGTCCGCATGGCGCCCGCCTACCGCAGGGCGTTCAAACGGCTCGATGCCGCCGAGGCGGCGCTGGCGCTGGCAGTCCTCCCGGTGCTGGAGATGCTAATTGACCTCGCGAAGATGGCCGGATACGTTTCTGGAAGAATCGCCGGGCAGCCGGTGCAGCCCCGAGCGACCCCCTATTCCTGAAAGGCAGTCCCGACCCATGCAAGCGATAGTCCTGGCCGGAGGCAAGGCAACCCGGATGCGGCCCTACACCGACGACCGGCCCAAAGCCATGGTCGAGGTGGCCGGCATGCCGATCGTCGAGCACCAGATCCGGTGGTTGGTCGACAACGGCGTGAAGGAGATCGTGGTCTCCTGCGGCTACAAGGCGGAGATCCTCCAGGAGCACCTGCAGGACGGGCAGGACGTCGGCGCGGCCATCACCTACGCAGTGGAGTCAGAGCCTCTCGGCCGGGGCGGAGGCCTGAAGTTCGCCGCCCGCCGGGTGCCCCACCCCGAGCAGTTCACCTTCGCCCTGAACGGTGACGTGCTCTCCCGCTTCGCCCTTGCGGACCTGCTGGCGCACCACCGTTCGGTCGGCGCGACCGCCACCGTGGCTCTCGCCCCCTACAAGACCACCTGGGGGATTGCCGACCTGGACGGCGGGCTGATCAAAGGGTTCCGGCAGAGCCCGACCCTGCCCTACTGGATCAACGGCGGCATCTACGTGCTGGAGCCGGAGTGCGTCGACCTGCTCCCCGACAAAGGCGACCACGAGGACTCGACCTTCCCCGAGCTGGCCCGGCAGGGCAAACTCGGCGGCTACCGGATCGACGGGTACTGGCGCGGCATCGACACGGTGAAGGACGTCATCGAGGCGACGAACGACCTCGAACAAATCGGGTAACAATCCCTCACCGGTAGACTCCAACCCAATGGCAAAGACCGAACCCCGCACCGAACAGGACCAGACCATGTCCAGCTCCCCGGACCCAGGCGTCTCCAAGACCTCGGTCGACTACCGCATCGAGCAGATGCGCGCCCGCGAAGAGGAGGCCAGGCAGGGCGGCGGCGCGGCGGCCATCTCCAAGCAGCACGAGAAGGGCAAGCTAAGCGCCCGGGAGCGCATCGACCTCCTTCTGGACCCCGGCTCTTTCGAGGAGACGGACATGCTGGCCCGCCACCGGGTACACGGCTTCGGGATGGAGGACAAGCGGCCCTACGGCGACGGCGTCGTCACCGGCTGGGGCACGGTCAACGGCCGAAAGGTCTTCGTCTACTCCCAGGACTTCACGATCTTCGGCGGGTCGCTCGGCGAGGTCGTGTCCGAGAAGATCTGCAAGATCATGGACCTGGCGCTCGCCACCGGGGCCCCCGTGATCGGCCTGAACGACTCGGGCGGCGCCCGCATCCAGGAGGGTGCGGCGGGCCTGGCCGGCTACGCCTACATCTTCGACCGCAACGTCCGGTCCTCCGGAGTCATCCCACAGATCTCGGTGATCCTCGGGCCGAGCGCCGGCGGGGCGGTCTACTCCCCCGCCATCACCGACTTCGTATTCATGAGCCAGGGAACCTCGCACATGTACATCACCGGCCCGGCGGTAATCAAGACCGTCACCGGCGAGGAGGTCACGCAGGAGGAGCTGGGCGGGGCCATGGCCCACGCCTCCCGGTCCGGCGTCTGCCACTTCGTCGGCGAGGACGAGCGCCACACGCTGGAAACCGTCCGTTACCTGCTGAGCTTCATCCCCTCGAACAACGCCGAGAAGGCTCCCTTCTTCCCGCCCTCCGACGACCCGAACCGGGAGGAGGACCGCCTGGTAGAGCTCATGCCGGACGAGGCGAACAAGCCCTACGACATGCACGAGGTCATCAAGCTGGTCTTCGACGACGGCGAGTTCCTCGAGGTCTTCCCCCACTGGGCCCGCAACATCATCACCGGGTTCTCCCGGCTGAACGGCCACTCGGTGGGCATCGTCGCCAACCAGCCCCAGGTGCTGGCCGGCTGCCTGGACATCGACGCTTCGGCCAAGGGCGCCCGGTTCGTCAGGTTCTGCGACGCGTTCAACATCCCGTTGATCGCCCTGGTCGACGTCCCCGGATTCCTTCCGGGCCTCTCCCAGGAGTACGGCGGGATCATCCGCCACGGCGCCAAACTGCTCTACGCCTTCACCGAGGCCACCGTGCCGCGCATGACCGTGATCACCCGGAAGGCCTACGGCGGCGCCTACCTGGTGATGAACTCCAAGCACATCCGCTCCGACGTGAACTTCGCCTGGCCCACCGCCGAGATTGCGGTCATGGGCCCCGAGGGGGCGGTCAACGTGGTCTTCAAGCGCCAGCTCGAAGGTGCCGAGGACCCGGTCGCCAAACGCAAGGAGCTGATCGACGAGTACACCGAGAAGTTCGCCAACCCGTTCATCGCCGCCGAGCGGGGCTACATCGACGCGGTGATCGAGCCCCAGCAAACCCGCTCCCGCCTGATCAAGGCCCTGGAGATGCTGCAGACCAAGCGGGAGAACCTGCCGGCCCGAAAGCACGGCAACATCCCCCTGTGAGCCTGGCTTCCGGTTCCGATGCGGCCCGCCGCCACGCCCGCCGGGTGGAGTGGCTCTCCATAAAGCCCGAGCCCACCCCCACCGAACGGATTGCCCTCATGGCAGCCCTCGAGCTGGCGCTCGGCACCGAGGCGAAGGAGATCCCGGCGTCGGGCTGGTCCTCTCCGCAGTACCGGGATGGGAGCTCGCTCCGGCCCGGAATGAGAGTCTGGACCGCAGGGGTCGAGTCGGAGGCCCCCAGACAGCCGGCGCTGCCCTCGAAAACCGGGCGCAGAACCTAGTCAGTCGGGGGATGTTTACCTGAATCTGGGCTCGGGTAGACCTCCAAGCGAGTCAAGGTAGGCTCACTGAAAGGAGCAGTCATGCCCGACGAAGAAGGCAACATGAAGGCCGATTCAGGTACCGACACCCCGCTCCACGCCTACAAGCAGGAGTCCGGAGGCGGCAGCTCTGACCCGCACCAGGACGACGTTCAGGGCGACCCCACGGGCGGCGATGTAGTGCAGCAGCCGGTTGAAGAGCGCCAGGACCCGGGCAAGCACTAACCCCACCGTCCGGCCTTTCAGCCCCAGGGCCGGCTCAACCAGTTTTAGCGATAGCTACGTTTTCCAGCCCCGGCCCAGTCGGGGTTGGAAACCGTAGCTTTTCGCGTCAGGGGGTTTTCCAGTTCGACCGGCACCACTCCGCCGTCCGGCGCAGGCCCTCCTCGAGCGACACCTTCGGCTCCCAGCCGAGCAGCTCCGTGGCCCTCGTGAGATCCGGCCGGCGGTTCTGCGGGTCGTCCACCGGCCGGGGCTCGTAGATGATCTCCGAGTCCGCGCTCAGGGCCTTCTTCACGATCCCGGCGATTTCGAGGATCGTCGCCTCCCCCGGGTTGCCGATGTTGACCGGCTGCGCCGGGCCCTCGTAGGCGAGCAGCCGGATGAACCCCTCGATGAGGTCGTCGACGTAACAGAGGCTGCGGGTCTGGTTGCCGTCGCCGTGGACGGTGATCGGCCTGCCCGCCAGGCACTGGTCGATGAAGGTCGGGACCGCCCGGCCGTCGTTGCGGCGCATCCGGGGGCCGTGGGTGTTGAAGATGCGCACCACCCGGACCGGCACCCCGTGGGTCCGGTGGTAGGTGAACGTCAGGGCTTCGGCGTACCGCTTGGCCTCGTCGTAGCAGGCCCGCGGGCCGATGGGGTTCACGTTGCCCCAGTAGGTCTCGGGTTGCGGGTGGACTTGCGGGTCCCCGTACACCTCGGAGGTCGAGGAGAGAAAAAAGCCGGCACCCTTCGCCTTCGCCAGCCCGAGGCAGTTCAGAGTTCCGGCCGACCCGACCTTCAGCGTCTCGATCGGGTACCTGGCGTAGTCGACCGGGGAGGCCGGCGATGCGAGGTGCATGACGAAGTCCACCGGCCCGTCGACCTGGATGTGGTTGGTTACGTCCTGGATAGAGAGCTCAAATGCCGGGTCGTCCTGCAGGTGCGCCACGTTCGACGTGCTCCCGGTCAGCAGGGAGTCGAAGCAGACCACCTCGTGACCATCGTTCAGCAGCCGCTCGCACAGGTGGGAGCCGAGAAACCCGGCCCCGCCCGTGACGACTACCCTCAAAGATTTGCGGGCGGGCGCCCGGTGGGAATGTAGCTGAAGCCGGCCTCCACCACGTCCGCCGCGTTCAGCAGGTTGCGGCCGTCCACGATGATCGGCAGGGTCACGATGCCCTTGAGCCGCACGAGGTCGAGCTCGGTGAACTCGGGCCAGTCGGTGCAGACCACGATGCAGTGGGCGCCTTCGGCCCCCTCGTACGGGTCGTCGACCACGGTCAGCCCGGGTAGCTCCTGCACCGCGAACTCGTTGGCCTGCGGGTCGTGCCCCACGACATCGGCACCCAGGTTCGTGAGGGCCCGGGCGAGGTTGATCGCAGGCGACTCGCGCACGTCGTCGGTCCCCGGCTTGAACGACAGGCCCAGCAGCAGGATCTTCTTCGACTCGACGTTCCAGAGCGCGTCCTTGATCTTGCGCACGGTGGCGTCGAGGGCCCCCCGGTTGATCTTCATGACCTCCTCGAGGAGGCCGAAGTCGTAGCCGAACCTGCCGGCGACCGCCTTGAACGCCAGCAGGTCCTTGGGGAAGCAGTAGCCGCCGTACCCCAGGCCGGCGTTCAGGAACTCGCGCCCGATCCGGTGGTCGGAGCCCATGATGTCGGCGACCGACACCACGTCGGCCCCCGAGGCCTCGCACACCCGGGCCAGGGCGTTGGCAAAGGAGATCTTGAGGGCCAGGAAGGCGTTGCAGGCGTGTTTGGCCAGCTCGGCGGTGTGGATGTCCACCTCGAAGTACCTGCAGCCGTCGCCCAGCACCGGCGCGTAGAGCTCCCGCATCAATGCGTGTGCCTGCGGGTCGTCCGAGCCGACCAGGATCCGGTCGGGGTGCAGGCTGTCGGAAACCGCCGCCCCCTCCCGGAGGAACTCCGGGCTGGAGACCAGGTGGACGGTGTGGGTGGTCGCCTTGGCGAAGATCGAGTGAAGCCGGTCGGCGGTGCTGACCGGGACCGTGGACTTCTGGATCACGACAATGTCGCCGGTGGCGTTGCGAGCCACCGCCCAGGCGGCGTTCTCCACCGCAAGCAGGTTGGCTTCCCCATCGGCCCGGGCCGGGGTCCCGACACAGATGAACGCGCAGTCGGCGCCCTCGATGGCGCTGGAGGCGTCCTTGGTGAAGCGCAACTTGCCGGAACCGACGACCTCGTCGAGGAGGTCCTGCAGGCCCGGCTCGAAGAACGGCGCCCTGCCCTGCTTCAGAGTCTCGATCTTGACGTCGTCCTCGTCGAGCCCGACGACGTCGTGGCCGAAATGAGCCAGGGTCGCCGCAGTCACCAGCCCCACGTGGCCCACCCCGATGACTGCGACCTTCATAACGGACCAACCTTTCCTTGAAGAAAAATATACCTACCCTGAGACGGGATCACCGGACCTGGACAACGTCGCCGGCCCTCACCACCCGGCCCCCGGCCAGTACCAGCCCCCCGAACGGGTCGATATCGACCGCGCGGTCCTCGATAAAGCCGCTGCCGAGATCGACCCTCACCTCCCTCCCGAGCGTCCGGGACCACCCCCGGTAACCGGCGGGGACCTCGGCCGGCGGAGTTTCCACCAGACCCGAAAGGCGGCCGGTCAGGTCGGACAGCACGTGCAGCCGGCTGAACGCCCGGCCCGAGAAGTTCTCCAGGCTGGTGGCGGTTGCCGCAATCTCTTCGGGGAACTCGACCCGCCCGACGTTCAGTCCGATACCCAGGATAACCACCCCTTCGGCCGCTTCGGCCAGTATCCCCGCCACCTTGCGGCCGCCCAGCAGGACGTCGTTCGGCCACTTCAGCCCCGGCTCCAGCCCGAGCCCGGCGAGGCATTCGCAGAGCGCCACCCCGGCGGCCAGCGAGATCAGCGGCCACCCTTCGGGAGCGGTGCCCGGCCTCAGCACGACAGAGAACAGAAGGCTTGAGCCGGCGGGCGCGGTCCAAGTTCGGTCGAGACGGCCCCGGCCGGCGGTCTGGAAGTCGGCGACGACCATCGACCCGGCCGCTGCGCCCTGGTTCGCCCACGCCATCGCCCGGCGGTTGGTGGAGTCGGTCTCGGGCAGGAAGCGGACCTCGGGAACCCAGCCGGGAAGGGCTTGGCTGAGGCGCTTGTCGTCGAGGTCGTTCAACGCTGCGATCCTACCTCGCTAGAATTCGCTGGTCCCTATGCCAAAAATCACGAAAGTCCTTGTAGCCAACCGCGGCGAGATTGCCATCCGGATCTTCCGGGGGTGCCGCGAGCTGGGCATCTCGACGGTCGCCGTCTACTCCGAGGTGGACCGCGACGCTCTGCACGTCACCTTTGCCGACGAGGCCTACCTGCTGGGCGACACCGCCCCCTCTGCCAGCTACCTGAACATCCCCAAGATCCTGGCGGTGGCCGCACGAGCCGGGGCCGACGCGGTCCACCCGGGGTACGGGTTCCTGGCCGAGAACGCCGGCTTTGCCCAGGCGGTCATCGACGCAGGCCTGATCTGGATCGGCCCACCGCCGGAAGCGATCGAAGCCGCCGGCGACAAGCTCTCCGCCCGCCGGATCGCAGCCAAAGCGAAGGTCCCGAGCGTCCCCGGCTCCAAGGGGTCGATCCCCGGCCCGGAGGCCATCGTCCCGTTCGCCGAGGAACACGGCTGGCCGGTTGCGCTGAAGGCGGCCAAAGGCGGCGGCGGGCGCGGTTTTAGGGTCGTCCGCAACCAGAACGAGGCCCAGGGCGCCTTCGACGGGGCCACCCGCGAGGCCGAGCTTTCGTTCGGCAGCTCCGAGATCTACATGGAGCGCTACCTGGAGAACCCGCGGCACATCGAGATCCAGATCCTCGCCGACCAGCACGGCAACACCGTCTACCTCGGCGAGCGAGACTGCTCGCTGCAGCGGCGGCACCAGAAGCTGCTCGAGGAGTCCCCCTCCCCCGTCCTCGACCCCGAGACCCGGAAGGCGATGGGCGAATCGGCGGTGGCCTTCTCCAAAGAGGTCGGCTACTTCTCCGCCGGGACCGTCGAGTTCCTGTTCGAGCAGAGCCCCGAGGGGCCCCGATTCTTCTTCCTGGAGATGAACACCCGCCTGCAGGTGGAGCACCCGGTCACCGAGCTGGTGTGCGGCGTGGACCTGGTGCACGCCATGATCCGGGTGGCCGAGGGCGAGCCGCTGGGCTTCACGCAGGAGGACGTCACCCTGCGGGGCCACGCTATCGAGTGCCGGATCAACGCCGAGAACCCACTCACCGACTTCCTGCCCAACCCCGGCAGCATCGGCGAGTACGCCGAACCCGGCGGCCCAGGGGTTCGGGTGGACTCCGGCGCCCGGGCCGGCACGGTCATCCCGGCTAGCTACGACTCGCTGATCTCCAAGCTGATCGTCTACGGCGCCGACCGGGACGAGGCGATCCGCCGGATGGTGCGGGCGCTGGACGAGTACCGCATCGAGGGCCTGGTCAGCACGATCCCGTTCCACCGCCTGGTCCTGTCGAGCCCGTGGTTTTCCGAGGGCAACTTCTCCACCAAGACCATCGAGAACGACCTGGACCTGAACGAGATCGACCTGGGCGACGCGGGCCGGGCCGGCGCCCCCCTCCCCAAGCCGCGCAAGGTCTCCCTCGAGCTCGACGGGAAGCGCTTCGAGGTCAAGTTCACCGAGCTTTCCGGCCGGCAGACCAAACCCAAGCCGCCGCAGCAGACGCACAAGAGCCTGGCCGGGTCGGGCGACACGCTAACTGCCCCCATGCAGGGGACCATCGTCAAAGTCCTGCACAACCCAGGCGACAAGGTTAAGGCCGGCGACGCCATCCTGGTCCTGGAGGCGAT
>DASTUJ010000008.1 GCA_035759705.1 Actinomycetota bacterium
AAAAAAACTCTTGGGCCGGACGCCGGAGCCGCATCCTCTTGGATGGCGCCTCCCCGTTGCTCTCGGCGATTCGGTCTGTCTACCCCGGGTTATCGGCACTAAGCTGCACACACTTAAGCGAAATTCGCGAGCTCACGGCCCTCACCTATCACTCGACGAGCTCGAATCCGCCCGGCTTGCCGGGCCAGGCATCGTTTCGGGTGAGCACCTGGTTCGACCCACTGAGATTGACGGTGTTGGCCACCAGCCGGCCGTGCAACGACGCCCCCGAGTTGGTGCCGGCAAAGTCGATGGGACCGTTGGGGGCGTACATGATCCCGCTCCAAAAGTGGGTGTTGCCGTTCAGCTTGATAACCGACCGGTTGGTCGCGCAGCTGGTGTCCGCCTTGTTCGTGAAAAGGAGCAGGCCGTCGGGATCCCAGGCCGCAAAGTTGAAAGTGTTCCCGTTGAAGTGGATGTCGCCGTTGCTGGTCACGAAGGTCGCCCCGGTTGAGTTGTAACCGTTGCCGCTGAGGTCGATGTCCCCTGAGGTGTAGTAGAGGCCCGGAGCGATGGTTTTTGTCAGCGGGTTGTAGGCCAGGTTGAGCGTCAGCCAGGTGAGGTTGATGTTGGCCGAGCCGGCGTAGTGGTACTTGAGCTGCGACAACGCCAACATCGCCTTGGGGCCCCCGGGGGCATAGTCGGTGATCTTGAAGTTATCGGGATAACCCACGGGTTCGTCCAGGCGCCGGGGATTGTCGACCGCCGGGTTGTAGACGATGTTTCCGCTGGGCACACTGCCGTTCAAGAAGGTCACGTCGCCGTTGACCGTGGTGCCCGAGCTGGTTATCTGCGCGTCGTTGTTGGTGTGGACGTTTCCGTTGATCGTCCGGTTTGCGCCCGAGAAGTTGAGGCTCTGCCCACAGGTGGTCGATCCCGCAAAAACCGCGTACGGACCGCCCAAAGGAGGGGTCGCGCAGGCCGTGGCTCTCGCGGACACGTCGAAGAAGTCGAAGCCGAAGAGGGATCCGAACACCGCGGTGTTTCCCCCGCGGGTCACCACCTGGACGCAGCCGTCCTCCCCCTCAAAGGCACCGGTGGCCGGCGGGATGTCTACTTCCACGTTCTCACCTGAAAAACCGTTCTTTTCGGCGTAGTCCACCGTCGCCATGCCCGCCTGGGCAACCGTCCCGGTCTTCAGCACACCGGCTCCGGCGAGAGCGGCGAAGTCGGCCCCGTTCTGAGCCTGCGCTTTGTACTGGCGGGCGTAGCCGAGGTCGACGGCCAGCGCGGCGAAACCCAAAAGGACGGGCAGGCTGAGGGCGACCAAAATCGCCACGGCGCCCTTTTGGTCGTTCCGAAGGGATCGTCGGCGTCGTCTTTGATGCAAAGCGCTGCCCTTTCGGCGTTATGGGACCGCTTCGCAACATCCCCCCGGGCTTTGCACAACCATGCTTCGAGGCAAAATCCCTCTGTGGGTCCTGGCGCTTTGTTATCGGCACGGGCTTGGGAAGATTAAGTTGGGAATGTCTCCCTAATCCGTCCGGAAGGGCTCAAGTACGGATCTTTATGGTGCCGGCGGCGGGACTCGAACCCGCACGGGCTTGCACCCAATGGTGTTTGAGACCATCTTGTCTCCCATTCCAACACGCCGGCGATACAACGATTCTAGTGGGCGTCTGGTGGGTTGACTGCGTTGCGCATGTCACGGATCAGGTCGACCACCCCGGACAGGTCGTCCTCCAGGACCCGCTTCACAACGGCGGTGCCGACGATCACTCCGTCCGCCACGCGGCACGCCTCCACGGCCAGCTGGGGGCTTGAGATGCCCACTCCGACCAGCACCGGGAGATCGGTGTGCGGCTTGATGCGGTCCACGACCTCGGCCGCGGCCGATGCCAGTGAATCCTGCATCCCGGTCACCCCCATCCGGGAGACGGCGTAGACCCAGCCCCTGGAGGCGGCGGCCAGCATGGAGGCCCGCTCGCCCGGCGTCGTGGGGGCTACCAGCTGGATCAACGCCAGATCCTGGTCCCCCAGGGCCCGGTCCAGCTCGGCGCACTCCTCGAACGGCAGATCCGGAACGATCAGCCCTGACACCCCGGCGGTCGCCGCCTTGGCGGCAAACGCCTCGAGGCCCGCCGAGTGAATGGGGTTGTAGTAGGTCATGACCACTGCGGGGGTCGACGATCTCTTCAGTGCCTGTTTGATCAGGCCGAGGCAGCCGTCGACCGTAATCCCGGC
>DASTUJ010000009.1 GCA_035759705.1 Actinomycetota bacterium
TGTCCGGGTCCCCGCCGGCGAAGGTGCCGACGACGCCGGAGAGCTTTCCGGCCGAAACCGCTTTGCGGGCCCGCCGGAGGCGCTCCCGGCCCCGGTCCAGCTCGAAGGCCCAGCCGGCGACCTTGAGGCCAAAGGTGGTCGGCTCGGCGTGGATGCCGTGGGTCCGCCCGGCCATAAATGAGTGGGCGTGCTGCCGGGACTTGGCGACGCACACCTTGATCAGTGCGTCGACGCCTGCGAGCAGCAGGTCGGCGGCGTCCCGCATCTGCAGCGCCAGCCCGGTGTCCAAGACGTCGGACGAGGTCATCCCGTAATGCAGGTGGCGGGCGGCGGGGCCGACGTTCTCGGTGACGTTGTCGATGAACGCCGCAACGTCGTGGCGGGTCTTGCGTTCGATCTCGGCCACCCGGTCGACGTCGAATGCCGCCTTTGCCTTGATCGTGTCCAGATCCTCCTGGGGCACCTCACCCTTGTTGGTGCGGCACTCGGTGGCCAGGATCTCGATTTTCAGCCAGTTGGCCAGCTTGGTCTGCTCGCTCCAGACCGCGGCCATCTGTGGCCGGGTGTACCGATCGATCAAACCTTCAGCCCTTGCGACAGCTCCTGCTTGAACGTGCGCAGCTTTTCGCGCAGGTCGGGGTTGTGGCAGGCGATGATCTGGACCGCGAGGATCGCGGCGTTCGTCGCCTGGTCGATGCCGACGGTGGCCACCGGCACGCCGGACGGCATCTGGACCGTGGAATAGAGCGAGTCCGCCCCGCCGAGGTGTCCACCGTGCACCGGCACGCCGATCACGGGAAGGATCGTGTTCGCCGCCATGACGCCGGCCAGGTGGGCGGCCCGCCCGGCGGCGGCGATGATGACCTCGAGGCCCCGCTCCTCGGCCAGCTTGGAGTACTCGTGGGCCTGGTCCGGCTGCCGGTGGGCGCTGATGACGTTGGACTCATAAGGGACGCCAAATCGGTCGAGGATGATCTCCGCCGCCTGCATCTTGGGTTGGTCGGACGCGCTGCCCATCACGATGCCCACCAGGGGCGTCTGAATTGCCATCTATTCCTCCGCTCGATTGGATCAACAGGGTTCGAGGCCAGAACCCGAAACTTCGGCAGGCCTAAAGGTTTAGTCCCCGGGCCTCTAGAAAGACCGCCCGGATAGACCTTCGCACAGTCTAATTGACCGGGGTCCGGCCTCAGGAAACTTTGAGCGCGTAAGTAACCTCGGGCTCGAAGCCATCGGCAGACCTTCCCGCAAATTTAAGTTCGTGCGTCCCCGGGGTGGGTGGGCCGGCCCTCGCCCACCACCCGGCGGCGACAGCTTCTGTCTCGCCCGCTTCCCCGTCACGGTGTTACCCGGCGACCTCTTCGGTGAACGGCTCTGTGTCGACCTGCCCGGGGGCGTCGTCAAGCGCATCTCACAGCCCTCTTCCGGACCTCACACCTCGTTCAGGGCCGGCAGGAAGATCATCACATCAGGCTGGCCAGGGCGGACGTAAGACCAGACCGCATCGGTTTGCCCGGTCCGTCGTCAACTGCGACGGCTGTTGATCAGAAGCTATGCCATGGAGGCTATGTCGCTGCGGTGCCGCATACCATCGAAGCTGATCTCCCCGAGCGCCCGGTAGGCCAGCTCCCGGGCGCCCCGTATGTCGTCCCCCAGGGCGCTTCCCGACAGGACCCGCCCCCCCGACGTCACCAGCTTCCCTTCCCGCTCGGTCGTGCCCGAGTGGAAGATCTGCACTCCCAGTTTCTCCGCCTCTTCCAGGCCGGTGATCTCGAAACCGGTCTTCAGCGGGTCCGCCTCCGGGTAGCCGCCCGACGCTGCGACCACCGAAACACACGCCTGATCGCTGCAGGCAACCTTCATCCCGGCCAGCGAACCCTGGGTCGTGGCGATCATCAGCTCTCCCAGGTCAGACTCCAGCCGGGGCAGGATCGCCTGCGTCTCCGGGTCCCCGAACCGGCAGTTGAACTCCACCACCTTCAGACCGGCTGAGGTCAACATCAGCCCGGCATAGATAACCCCGACGTAGTGGCGACCCATCTGGGCCAGCTGCGAAGCGACCGGGTTGAGGATCTGGTCCATGGCCTGGTCGATCACTCCATCGGTGGCGATCGGCACCGGCGAGTAGCTGCCCATGCCCCCGGTGTTCGGCCCCCGGTCCCCGTCGAGCGAACGCTTGAAGTCCTGGGCCGCAGGCAGGGGCAGAACCGTTACACCGTCGCAGAACGCCAGGATCGACAGTTCCGGGCCCTCCATGCGCTCCTCGATCAGCACTGAGTTGCCGGCATCGCCGAACCGATGCTGCTCCATGGCCTCGAGGATCGCCGCCTTGGCGTCGCCCGGGCCGTCGCAGACCGTGACCCCCTTGCCGGCCGCCAGGCCGTCGGCTTTGACGACCACGGGGCAGTCCAACTCTTCGACGTATGCGACTGCGGCCCTGGCCGACTCGAAGGTGCGGGCGTGGGCGGTTGGGATCTGCGCGAACTCCATGATCTGTTTGGCGAAGGTCTTCGACGCCTCCAGCCGGGCCCCGCTCTTCTTCGGCCCGAACGCGGCGATACCCCGCATCTCAAGCGCGTCGGCCAGACCGGCCGCCAGGGGCGCCTCGGGACCGATCACCACCAGGTCCGTCCCCAGAGAGGCGGCCAGGTCGACCAGACCGGGAATGTCGCCGACGCCGACCGGATGACAGGTGGCCAGGCGGGCAATTCCCGGGTTTCCGGGAGCGGCGTGGACCTCGGTTACCGACGGGCTGCGGGCCAGCGCCCAGGCGAGGGCGTGTTCCCGGCCCCCGCCCCCGACCACAAGGACTTTCACCCTCGCCGGGCGACCGTTTCCGTGGCTTCGGGGCCGACCGAGATGTCGGTCACCGGCACGTCGCACAGCTCTTCCAGGCGCCGGATGTAGTTCTGTGCCTTCTCGGGCAGGTCGTCCCAGGTGCGGGCTCCGCTAATGTCGGTGCGCCAGCCGGGCATCTCCTCGAAGATCGGCTTCGCCTTGTGGAAGATCGTCTGGTGGGGCGGGAAGTTTTCGTACTTCTGCCCGTTGTACTCGTAGGCGGTGCAGATCTTGATGGTGTCGAACGAGCTCAAAACGTCGACCTTGGTCAGAAAGATCTCGGTCAGCGAGTTGAGGCGGGCGGCGTAGCGGCCGATGACCGCGTCGAACCACCCGCAGCGGCGCTGCCTGCCCGTGGTTGCCCCGTACTCCTTGCCCCGGTTGACCATCTCCAGGCCGTCCGAACCGCGATCCTCGGAGGGGAAGGGGCCCTCGCCCACCCGGGTGACGTACGCCTTGGTCACGCCGATGATGCGGTCGACCGCCTTCGGCCCGACTCCGGCCCCGGCGCAGAGACCCCCGGCTACGGGGTTCGACGAGGTGACGAAGGGATAGGTGCCGTGGTCAAGGTCCAGCATGGTGCCCTGCGCCCCCTCGAAAAGGACATTCTTGTCCGCCTCCAGGGCTTCGTGGACGACGGTGACCGTGTCGGTGATGTGCGGCGTCAGGCGGTCGGCGAACCCGAGGTACTCCTCCAGGATCGCGTCGATCTTCATCGGCAGGCGGCCGTAGATCTTGGTGAGCAGCAGGTTCTTCTCCCGCAGGTTGACCTCGAGCTTGGCGGCGAAGATCTTGGGGTCCAGCAGGTCCTGCACCCGGATCCCGATGCGGGACGCCTTATCGGAGTACGCCGGGCCGATGCCCCTCTTGGTCGTCCCGAGCTTCAGCTTGCCCAGGCGCCGCTCGATGAGGGCGTCCAGCTCCCGGTGGTACGGCATGATCACGTGGGCGTTGCTGGAGATCACAAGCTTGTCGATGGAGATCCCGCGGGCCTCCAGGCGGTCCATCTCGTCGAGCAGGACCTTGGGGTCGACCACCACACCCGGCCCGATCACCGGCACGATGTGCGAGTAGAGGATGCCGGCGGGGAGCAGGTGAAGCTTGAAGGTCTCCTCGCCGACGATCACCGTGTGCCCGGCGTTGTTGCCGCCCGAGTAGCGGACGACCATGTCCATCTGGTCGGCCATTAGGTGGGTGACCTTGCCCTTACCTTCGTCTCCCCACTGGGTTCCTACGAGCGCGATGCCGGGCATGAGCCAAATCCTTTGAGTAGAGGGGCTGCGGTGTGCGGGCCACGTGCACCGACCGAGTGGCCGTGCCTGTTACTCATCAATTCTAGTGTGGGTCGGCGACACGCTCAACAGACACCGGTTCCTTGCCTGCGCTCAACTCGACCGGGCGGCCGTCCCGCAGGGCCTTGAGGACTGCGACGTTGGCCCGGTCGTCCTCCACCTCGCCGGGCGTTTCGCAGATGAACGGCGTGTCCGCCAGCGCCGGGTGGGCGACCAGCGCCCGGAACCCCTCCAGCCCGATCTCCCCCTGTCCGACGTGCCAGTGGCGATCCCGGCGGGAGTCCCGGGGGTCCCGGGAGTCGTTGCTGTGGATCAGCCCCAGCCGGCCCAGGCCGACCTGCTCCTCCACCTCGGCCACCAGCCGGTCGACGCCCTCCGGCCCAGACAGGTCGTACCCCGCGGCGTGCAGGTGGCAGGTATCCAGGCAGATGCCGAGGTTGGGGTGCGGGCCGCAT
>DASTUJ010000010.1 GCA_035759705.1 Actinomycetota bacterium
ATAGAGTAGGCACACAGCGTTGTGCGATTGACGAGAAAGTAGAGATTCGTGACTGAGATTCCGACCCTGACCCGCCGTGGACTGATTGTGGCGGGCAGCGCCACGGTGGCGGGCGCTTCCGCCTTCGCCCTGGCTGCCTGCTCCCCCTCGGCTGAGGAGCCGGACAGCACGGCATCGGAGCCGGCCGGACTGCAGCCCGGTACCGAGCTCGCATTGCTCGCCGACGTTCCGGTCGGCGGCTCACTGGGCGTTCAGGTTGATGGCTCGGCCATCCTGCTGTCGCAGCCGGAGGAAGGCGAAGCGATGGCATTCAGCGCGATCTGCCGCCATCAGGGCTGCGTGGTGGCCGCCGCCGGGGCGTCGTTCGATTGCCCGTGCCACGGGTCCCGCTATGACGCCGCGACCGGTGCCGTGCTGAATGGGCCGTCGACCCTGCCCCTCATTCCGATCGAGGTGACGGTCAGCGACGGCCGGGTTGTGGTCGCCTGATGGACTGGGTGTTCGGGGATCTGCCTCTGCACCCGCTGGTGGTGCATCTCACCGTCGTCCTGATCCCGATCGCCGCGCTCACCCTGGTGCTCGCGGCAGTGTGGCCCGCCGCTCGCCGCCGGCTCGGCCTCCTGCCGCCGATCCTGGCCTTGATCGCATTGGTGCTGGTCCCGATCACCACTGCGGCCGGCACCTGGCTCGCCGACAGGGTGGGGCGCACACCCTTGGTCGACCGCCACGAGGACCTCGGCAATTCGATGCTCCCCTGGGTTATCGCGATGTTCGTTGCCGCGGTCGCCGTGTGGGCCTGGCACAAGTTCTTCACCAAGGCGACTGGGCGGGTTCGGCTGGTGGGCTCGGTAGTCCTGGCAGTCGCTGCCATCGCGATCGCAGCCGGATCAGTGGTAACGATCGTTCAAATCGGAGAGTCCGGGGCAACAGCAGTCTGGACTGGCAACTTCAGCGAGGATCCGGTTCCGGCTCCTTGAGGCTCTCCTGCTTCAGGCGCGCTTGGCGAACGCCAGTGGTTCCTCGACGTACGGTGACCAGGCCTCGCGGAGCTCGTCCGGGATGCGCTTCGGCCGCCCGGTCGCCGCGGTGACCATCACCAGTGTCGTGGCGGCTCGGGTGAACAACTGGCGCGGCGTAACACCGGTCGGCGAGTAGAGCTCGTAACAGATCTCCAGGCTCGCACCGCCGATGCGGCCGATCCACATCTCGATATCGATTGGCGCCCGCATGTAGGGGATCGGCAGCAGGTACTCGATCTCCTGGCGGGCAATCAGGGTCATGGTTTCGGCACCGGGACGGCCGTCGAGAACTGCGGTGGCCGGCACCGGCCCGGCATCCGTAACCGCGTTGGCGTCCGGCGGCCAGAACGCCTGGATGCGTGCCTCCTCGAGCAGGCGGAACATCTCGGCGTTGTTGACGTGCGCGTAGGCGTCGAAGTCCGACCAGCGGAGCGAGATGGCGACGTGCAGGCGCACGGTCAGTCCCGGGTGAGCTTGCGGTAGGCGGACCGATTCGGCTTCGCCGCATCCGGCCCCAGCCGCTCGATCTTGTTCTCTTCGTAGGACTCGAAGTTTCCCTCGAACCAGTGCCAGTACGACGGGTTCGAATCCGTGCCCTCCCACGACAGGATGTGCGTCGCAATGCGGTCGAGGAACCACCGGTCGTGAGTGATCACCACAGCGCAACCGGGGAACTCGAGCAGTGCATTCTCCAGGCTCGACAGCGTTTCGATGTCGAGGTCGTTGGTGGGCTCGTCGAGGAGCAGGAGGTTTCCGCCCTGCTTCAGGGTGAGTGCCAGGTTGAGGCGGTTGCGCTCACCACCGGAGAGCACGCCGGCCTTCTTCTGCTGGTCTGGACCCTTGAACCCGAACTGCGACACGTAGGCGCGCGACGGGATCTCGGTCTTGCCGACCTGGATGTAGTCGTGCCCCTCGGACACGACCTCCCACAGGGTCTTGTTCGGGTCGATTCCGCCGCGGCTCTGGTCCACGTAGGAGATCTGCACGGTCTCGCCGATCTTCAGGTCACCGTCATCGAGCGGCTCCAGGCCGACGATGGTCTTGAACAGCGTCGTCTTTCCGACACCGTTCGGGCCGATGATCCCGACGATCCCGTTGCGCGGCAGCGTGAAGGAGAGCCCGTCGATCAGAATGCGGTCTTCGAAGCCCTTCTTCAGGTTCTTCGCATCGAGCACCTGGGAGCCGAGGCGTGGGCCGACCGGGATCACGATCTCCTCGAAATCGAGCTTCCTGGTCTTCTCCGCCTCCGCAGCCATCTCCTCATAACGGGCCAGGCGGGCCTTCGACTTGGTCTGGCGGCCCTTCGCGTTGCTGCGCACCCAGTCGAGTTCCTCGGCCAGGCGCTTGGCCATCTTCTGGTCTTTCTTGCCCGCGATGTTCAGGCGCTCGGCCTTCTTCTCCAGGTAGGTCGAGTAGTTGCCCTCGTACGGGTAGAGCCGCCCGCGGTCGACTTCGGCGATCCACTCGGCGACGTGGTCCAGGAAGTACCGATCGTGAGTGACGGCCAGGACGGCGCCGTGGTACTGGGCCAGGTGCTGCTCCAGCCAGAGCACACTCTCGGCGTCAAGGTGGTTGGTGGGCTCGTCGAGGAGAAGCAGGTCGGGCTTCTGCAGCAGGAGCTTGCACAGCGCGACGCGACGCTTCTCACCACCGGAGAGGTGGGTGACCGGCGAATCACCCGGCGGGCAGCGCAGCGCATCCATCGCCTGCTCCAACTGTGAGTCGAGGTCCCAGGCGTCGGCGGCGTCGATGGCCTCCTGCAAGGTGCCCATCTCGGAAAGGAGGGCGTCGAAGTCGGCGTCCGGTTCGGCCATCGCCGCGGAGATCTCGTTGAACCGGTCGACCTTGTCCTTGATCTCGCCGAGGCCCTCCTGCACGTTCTCGAGCACGGTCTTCGACTCGTCGAGCACCGGTTCCTGCATCAGGATGCCCACGGTGTAGCCGGGGGTCAGTTTGGCCTCACCGTTGCTCGGGGTGTCAAGCCCGGCCATGATCTTGAGGATGGTGGACTTACCGGCACCGTTGGGGCCGACCACACCGATCTTCGCTCCCGGCAGGAAAGCCATGGTGACGTCATCGAGAATGAGCTTGTCGCCGACCGCCTTGCGGGCGCGGACCATCGAGTAAAT
>DASTUJ010000011.1 GCA_035759705.1 Actinomycetota bacterium
ACCACCCTTCTAGATAACGAGATTGCGCGGGAACAGGAGCACGTCGACCTCTGCTACACGCGCCTGGCCGACCTCAGAGCCCGGACCGAGTCCAGCCTGGAGAGCTCGATCTCGATGAAGACCAACACCCCGCAGTCGGTGTTCGACCGCGAGGCCTTCGCGAGCAACTCCCGAAGGCGCCTGGCCGCCGTATCGGTGAGCGAGCAGCAGCTGGTCTTCGGCCGGATGGACTGCGAGGACGCGGACAAGCCGCTGTACGTCGGGAGGATCGGGCTGTCCGACACCGAGCAGGAGCGCATCCTCATCGACTGGCGCGCCCCGGTCGGCTCGGCGTTCTACCGCGCGACCTCGTCTTCGCCCCAGGGCGTGGTCCGCCGCCGGACCCTGATCACCAGGGGCCGCAAGGTGGTCGGGATCAACGACGACCTGCTGGTCCCCGAGAAGGCCGGAGACCTGGCGGTCGTGGCCGGCGAGGGCGCCCTCCTCCACGCCCTGATGCGGGAGCGCGGCGAGTTCATGAACGACATCGTCTCCACCATCCAGGCCGAGCAGGACGAGGTGATCCGCTGCGACCCCAAGGGCAGCGTGATCCTCACCGGGGGGCCGGGTACGGGCAAGTCGGTCGTGGCCCTGCACCGCACCGCCTACCTGATGTACGAACGGGCGGCCGAGCTGGAGCGCCTGGGCGTGTTGCTGGTCGGGCCGGGACGGAGGTTCAGCCGGTACATCAGCCGGGTCCTGCCCTCCCTGGGCGAGACTGCGGTGAACATCCGCTCGGTCTTCGACATCACCGACCCCGTGGTAGCGACGGAACGCGAGTCCCTCGAGGTGGCGCGCGTCAAGGGGAGCCTGGCGATGGTCAAGGTCATGAAGAAGTTCCTGGTTCACAGCTACCCGCCGCCCCCGGGCGAGCTCAAGGCGACCATCTCGGGCAACACGGTCAAGCTCCTTCCCGCCAACCTCCGCTCCGCCCGGGACGAGGTGCTGAACTCGCTGCCCACCGGTTTCAACCGGTCGGCCGACAAACTGCTCCGGTCGATCGCCCGGGCGTTCCTGGCAAAGTCCGGGCGCCGCAACGTCCGGGCCCAGGAGATCAACTCCCTCGCAAACACGCTGTCGGAGAAGAGCGAGGTCCTCGAGACGCTCGAAGCCCTCCTCCCACAGCGGCGTGCGATCCAGGTGTGGGGCGAGATGAAGGACTGGCCGGAGGACCTGCTGTCGATCCTGCAGGCCCACTTCCCCCGCCCACAGGCCGAGGCCCTGGTGGCCGACCTGGTGGCCGGCGGAGGCCCGAAGGTAGGCGACCTGCCGCTGATCGACGAGCTCGACTGGCTCCTCGGCCCCTCGCCGAGCATACGGGAGACACCGGTTCACGAGGACGACATCTACGACGAGGTCACCACCCTCCAGGACCGGCTCGACGCCACCCGCCAGGCCGAGTGGGGCGCCAGCAAGACCACGGGCTTCGGGCACATCGTCGTCGACGAGGCGCAGGACCTGTCGCCGATGCAGTGGAGGCTGCTTGGGCGCCGGGGCGAGGACGCCACGTGGACCATCGTCGGCGACCCGGCTCAAGCCACCCTGGCGACCCCCGAGGAGTGGGAGGCCTCCCTGGCCCGGGTTCTCAAAGGGCGACGGGTCACCCGCTTCACCCTCGGCATCAACTACCGGACCCCCAAAGAGATCATGGAGTACGCCGCCCGGGCGTCGGGCGTGTCGCTCGGCGACCTGCAGTCCATCCGCTCGGGCACCGAGCCGGTCTTCTTCAGGTACGAGGGCGACTCCAGCGCTGCGGTCAAGGAGGGTGTCGCCTGGCTGCGGGAGCAGGGCGGGCTGGGGTGCTTCGTGACCCTGGAAGCGGGGGCGCTCGAAGGCAGCACCGAGGAGTTCGAGGTCCTCTCCGCGCTGGACGCCAAGGGCCTGGAGTTCGACTACGTGGTTCTCTACCGCCCGGAGGCCGTCGACCGGAGCTCGCCGGTGGACGCATCGCTGATCCTCATCGGCGCGACCCGGGCCACCAAGGGCCTGGCGGTCGTCACCGGCGCCTAGCGGCTACTTCTCGACCAGATCCTGCTCCGCCCGGTCCTCGGCTGCGATGGCCGCCGACCAACCGTTCTCGCCGTCCTCCACCGCCAGGTGCAGCTGCCACCCGCCCACCGGCCGCATCGGCTCCCAACGGAACCACCGGAGCTCGGACAGCTCCTCCCCCAGCTGGTCGGGGTTCGGCGGCCAGTCCAGGTCGCAGAGGGCCGACGCCGCCCACCATGCGGCGGAGCGGCCGGCGGCTGCGCCGTTCCGGCGCCCGTGGGCGCCTCCCGACGCCCCGGCCCAACCCATCAGAGCCAGCGCCAGGGCAGGTTCGATCTCGCCTATCAGGAAGTCCTCCTCGCACAGGTGGCCGATCGCTGCCTCCACCGGACCGTCGACCACCGTTGCATCGGCCAGTCCGTTCGACGACCGAACCCACGTCGCAGCCAGGTCGAGCAGTGACCGGACCAGCTCCGGGTCGTCGATCTCCTCCCCCGCCTTGCCGGTGCCCCTGGTGGTCAGCGGCTCGACCTCGGGCGGCGGGGCGATCACCTTGCTCGACCGGTAGGTCGCCAGCGAGTACTGCGGCTCCCAGCCCTGCAGGACCATCGGCAGCTCCAGGATCTCGGGGTGGGTCTTTTCGATCCCCTCGAGGTTCTCGCCCCGAACGACCCGTTCGGCGGCAAGGACTCCGGCGATCTGCGGCGACGAGATGAAGGGGCTCAACTCGGAGAACTCGTGGGTGGACGCCGACACCTCGGTGAGGGGGCCCAGGGCGAAGCGGCCGGCGGTGGGCGCCAGGACCGAGGCGGCGTAGGAGGCCGGGGCCTCCAGGGCCAGGCGGTACTCGACGTGCTCGGCGATGGGCCACAGCTGTTTGCCCCGCTCGACCGCCTCCCGGCAGCGCCAGGCGAGATCGACCAGGCCGTCCCACTGCCTGGCTTCGCACAGGGCGTCCACCCGGCGCAGCAGCTCGTTCGGTTGGGCGGCCTCGACCAGGTCCCCGTCGGTCAGCCGGTAGTCCTCGTCATCCACCTGCGAAGAGTAACAAGTGTTGCCGCTACCCTCCTTCGGGCGGCGGCGCCGACTCCCGTCGCAACAGCTCCCGCTTGCGCTCCACACCCCACCGGTAGCCCGATATCGAGTCGTCGCTGCGCACCACCCGGTGGCAGGGGATCACCACCGCCACGCCGTTGGCCGCGCAGGCGGCGGCCACCGCCCGGGCCGCCTTGGGACGCCCGATCTGCCTGGCGATCTCCGAGTAGCTGGCCGTCGAACCGGCCGGAATCTCCCGCAGCTTCCTCCAGACCAGGTGCTGGAAGGCGGTGCCCCGGATGTCGAGCGGCAGCTCAAAGGGCGAACTCGGGTCCTCCACGAGATCTATGACTGCCGACACCCACTCTGTGAACTCGCCGTCGCCGGCGACGATCTCAGCCCGCGGGAAGCGCCGTCGCAGCTCGGCCGAGAGCACTTCGGGGTCGTCGTCCATCAGCACGGCGCATACCCCGACCGGCGTGGCGGCCACCAGGATCGCCCCGAGCGAACACTCCCCCACGGCAAAACGGACCGTCATCCCCACGCCGCCGGCCCGGTAGGCGGCGGGAGTCATGCCCAGCGCCCCGGAGGACCCCTCGTAGAAGCGGCTGGACGAGTTGAAGCCGGCCCGGTAGACCGCGTCGGTGATGGTCCCGTCCTGTTGCAGGTCGTTTCGTACCCGGGCCGACCTGACCGACTGGGCGTACGCCTTCGGCGTCAGGCCGGTCACTTGCTTGAAGACCCTCTGAAAGTGCGAGGTGCTCATCGCCGCAACCCGGGCAAGCTCGGGGGTTGAAGGAGGGGTCGAGGCGGTCTCGATCGCCCGGCAGGCCCGGGCCACCGCCCCGGACCACTCGGACGCCAGGGGCTCACCCGTCGGGTTGCACCTGCGGCAGGGGCGGAATCCGGCAGCCACCGCGTCGGCGGCGGTGGCGTGAAAGGCGACGTTCTCCCGGCGCGGCAGGCGCGATCCGCAGGTGGGCCGGCAGAAGACACCCGTCGTCCGCACCGAGTAGAAGAACCGGTGTTCGGCCTCGGGGTGACGGCCGGCTACCGCCTTCCACCGCTCTTCGTCGGTTGTAAATGCCTGGGTTACTGCGATCATCCTGCCCTCCGGTTGCCGGATCCCTGGGGACCACGATAATCCGGCGGCCGGGGCCAAACACCCCGTTTTGCGCCTTTGAAATCCTCAGCCGTTGACTCGGACCAACAGCAGGATGAGGAAGATGAGTGCCGGGAGCGCCTGCGCCGCGGCGCCCCGCTTGAGCTGAGGGGCGGAACCCAAAAGCGCCAGCGCCGCCACCACCATCGACAGGCAGCCGAACGCGGTGAGGGTAAGCCCCACGGTCTCGTGGTCCATCGCCCAAAGGACCAGCCCTCCGAGAGTCGCCACGGCGAGCATCAGGTTGTAGACGCCCTGGTTGAACGCCAGGAGGCGGGTGGTCTCGGCCTGCTCGGCCGTCATGAGGAACCCCTTGTACACGGCCGGCTTGGTCCACCACAGGCTTTCGGCACAGAAGATCACCACGTGCAGCAGTCCCGCGACCCCCGCTGCAACGTACATCGCAACAACCATTGCGCCCCCGATGTCTGGTTTCTCCGAACTATACGCAAACCGCCCGGCCACCGGTACAAAAAAGAACCCGAGGCCGGACCGGCCTCGGGTTCTTTTTTCCTGCGGGTGTTCGGTTTAGAAGAACCCGTTGTAGATCGCCTGCGGCAGGCCGAGTGCAATGTCGAGTGCGGTGCCCAGCGAAACCTGCGGCATCCCTTCGCGGTACCAGACTCCGTCGCGGTAAACAGCCGCATCGGTCGTGCCGTCTCCGTCGTAGTCTCCCGGAACCGGCACGTCACCGGCCATGCCGAGGTAGGTGGTGGGAATGCCTTCGACGTGCCAGGCGCCGTTGCGGTAGACGGCACGCTCGGTGTCGCCGTCGCCGTTGTAGTCGGCGGGGACCGGGATGTCGCCGGCGAGACCGAAGTAGACCGTCTGCATGCCTTCGACGTGCCAGGCGCCGTTGCGGTAAACGGCACGCTCGGCGTCGCCGTCGCCGTTGTAGTCGCCGGGCACCGGGATGTCGCCGGGAAGTCCGAAGTACACAACCGGCTTGCCCTGGACGTGCCAAGCGCCGTCACGGAACACGCCGCGGTCGACATCCCCGTCGCCGTCGTAGTCGGCCGGCACCGGGATGTCTCCCTTTAGCCCGAAGTACACGACCGGCTGGTTCTGCACGTACCAGGCGCCGTTGCGGTAAACGGCACGGTCGACCGACCGGTCGCCGTTGTAGTCGGCGGGCACGGGCAGATCGCCGTTGAGCCCGTAGAAGACCGTGGGCTGGCCGGGACTGATCCAGTTGCCGTGGTCGCCGAAGAGAGCCAGGTCGGACTTGCCGTCGCCGTCGAAGTCGTTGTGGGGGACCGGGCGCCTAACCGGAGCCGAGCCGACCACGCTGGTGATGTCGTTGTTCGTGCCTGTCCAGGCAGCCCCGGATGCGATCCCGCTCACCAGGACGTTCTGGTTGGTCTGGGGGTGGGTCTCATTCGCCAGGGAGTCGTGGTTCGGCGCCCGGTTGGCCTTCATGGTGAACATGATCTTGCACTCGTCGAGGTCGGAGGCGATGTCGCTCTGGCCGATCGAGAAGTTCTGGTTGTCGGCCCGCCGCACCTGGATCTGACCGTTGTCCGGGTTGACGACCGTCAGGTTGAAAGTCTGGCCGCTGCAGGCCGTGCCGGAGAGGCCGGTCCCGGTCGGGCTGAAGGTGAAGACGCCCGGGTCGGCGGTTCCGCCGGCGCAGAAGCTGTCGAAGTTGGAGCAGGAGGGGACGAACATGAGGTCGGTGACGGTGATCGGAGTGGGTGCGTGGTTGATCACCCAAAGGTTCGCGGAAACCGGCGACTGTCCGACATTGACGACCGTGGGGAAGCCCGGCAGGACTCCGTAGGACTGTGCCTCGGCCGGCATGATCGGAAGCAATGCAAGCGCCATCAGGCTGAGAATCAGCAATTTGGCGAACCGGGTAGCGGTGCTGCGAACTGGCAATGAGGATCCAAGGGGATTGGACACGGCAGGTCTCTCCTTTGAGCTGTCCCGTCCCCCGTTGGACTTTGGCAGTGCCCATATATCGGCAGATTTGCCAAAAGTTTTAACGCGGTCCGCGAGTCGATGGCGTCGTTTGTAGCCATTCGAACCGCGGGCAATGAAATTTGACTGATAACCGGACCGCCAATCGCTGAGTTCCTAGGAATGCACCGGACTGTTAACCTGAGCCCATGCCCGCACAGTTCATCTTCACCATGCGCAATCTACAGCGCGTGCACCCCCCGGACCGACAGGTGTTACGCGGAATTAACATTTCGATGTTTCCCGGAGCCAAGATCGGGGTACTCGGGGCCAACGGATCCGGCAAGTCCTCGCTCCTTCGAATCATGGCCGGCGAGGACGACGGTTACACCGGCGAAGCGCGGCTCACCCCCGGGTTCACCGTCGGGTTCCTGGCGCAGGAGCCGGCCCTGGACAACAGCAAAGACGTCATGGGCAACGTGGCCGAAGGGGTGGGCGAGGCCAAGGCCCTGATCGACAGGTACAACGCGGTCTGCGAGGCGATGGGCGACCCGGACGCCGACTTCGACAAGCTCATCGACGAGCAGGCGGCCCTGCAGGAGAAGATCGACGCAGTGGACGCCTGGTCGGTGGACCGCACGTTGGAGATCGCAATGGACGCCCTTAGGCTTCCGCCCGGGGACGCCGAAGTCTCCCGGCTCTCCGGCGGCGAGCGGCGGCGGGTGGCGCTGTGCAGGCTGCTGCTCCAAAAGCCCGACCTGCTGCTCCTGGACGAGCCGACCAACCACCTGGACGCCGAGTCGGTGGCCTGGCTGGAGCGAACCCTGCAGGACTACCCGGGAACCGTCGTCGCGGTGACTCACGACCGGTACTTCCTCGACAACGTCGCCGGTTGGATTCTTGAGCTTCACGCCGGACACGGCATCCCGTGGGAGGGCAACTACTCCTCCTGGCTCGACCAGAAGCAGGCCCGGCTCGCCCTGGAGGAGAAGGCCGACGCCCGCCGGCGCCAGACGCTGCAGCGGGAGCTGGAGTGGATCCGCATGTCCCCCCGAGCCCGGCAGGCCAAAGGCAAGGCCCGCCTCAACAGCTACGAGCAGCTG
>DASTUJ010000012.1 GCA_035759705.1 Actinomycetota bacterium
TGCTGGACCCGGCCAGCTCGGCGGCGTGGCCGGTCAGCACCAGCGTCGGGCGGCCGCGATCTGCGCCCGACACCACCTCCACGTCGACCCAGCTGACCAACGGCCAGCCCTCGCCGAGGGCGTTGAAGGTTGCCTCTTTGGCCGCCGCCCGAGCGGCGAAGTGCTGTGCAGGATGCGGACGGCTGAGGCAGTACTCCTGCTCGGCCTTGGTGAACATCCGGTCGGCGAGCTTCGGCCAGGTCTGCATCCGGTCGGCCAGGCGCGCGATGTCGACTATGTCGATGCCCAGTCTGATCATCGGCCCAGCCTTCCAGGTTGCTGCTAAGTGCGGCCGAAGACTATCGAGGCGTTGTGGCCGCCGAAGCCGAAGGTGTTCATGATCGCCGCATCGAACTTGGCCGGCCGGGCTTCGTTCGGGACGACGTCCAGGTCGCACGCCGGGTCCGGGGTCTCGTAGTTGGTGGTCGGAGGCAGGATCTGGTCGATAAGGCCCATGACCGTCGCCGCCGCCGCAGTTGAGCCGGCGGCGCCCAGCAGGTGGCCGGTCATCGACTTGGTCGACGAGGTCGGGGGAGGTGAGTTGCCGAAGACCTTGTGGATCGCCTTGGTCTCGGCTGCGTCGCCGAGGCTGGTAGCGGTGCCGTGGGCCGAGATCAGGCCGATGTCGGCCGGGGTCAGCTCGGCGTCCTGCAGGGCCATCGTCATGCAGTTGGCGGCGCCGATGCCCTCGGGCTGGGGCATCACCAGGTGGTGGGCGTCGGCCGACAGGCCGTAGCCCAGGACCTCGGCGAGGATGGTTGCGCCCCGTGCGACGGCGGTGTCCCAGGCCTCGAAGACCATGACCGTCGACCCTTCGGCGAGCAGGAAACCGTCGCGGTTCTTGTCGAACGGCCGGGACGCGTGCTCCGGGTCGTCGTTGCGCTTGGAGAGTGCCCGGGCGGCGCAGAATGCGGCCAGACCCAGGGGGGTGATGGGGGTCTCGGTCCCGCCGGTCACCACGACGTCGGCGTGCCCGTTGCGGATGTGGTCGATTGCCCGGGCCATGGCGTTGCCGCTGGCGGCGCAGGCGGTGACGGTCGCCTCGTTGGGGCCCTGGAAACCGAACTCGATGGCCACGGCTCCGGAGGCGGAGTTTGCCATCATGCGGGCGATGAGGTCCGGCGCCACCGAGCGCGGGCCCTTGGTGTTCAGGTTCATCGTGTCTTCCTCGATGAGCCGGAGGCCGCCGACCCCCGAGCCGATGACCACGCCGACCCGGGAGGGGTCGGGGTCGTTGGGGTCGAGCTTTGCGTGCTCGAGCGCCATCTTGGAGGCGGCGTAGGCAAACTGCGTGAACCGCTCCATGCGGCGGGAGCGCCGGGGCTCGATGAAGTCGGTGATGTTGAAGTCGGAGACCTCGGCGCAGATGTTGACGGCGTAGCCGGTGGTGTCGAAAGAGGTGACGTGCCCTGCGCCGGAGCGTCCCGCACGAATCGACTCCCAGAAGGGATCGATGCCGATACCCACGGGGGTAACCGGCCCGATGCCGGTTACCGCTATGCGGCGCTTGTTAGGCATTGGTACCTACCTTGGCACTCAACAGGTCGGCCGCCTGGCCCAAAGTCGTTACGTCTTCGAGCTCCTCGTCGGAGACCTCGATGGAGAACTTCTCCTCGACCGCCATTACGACGGTCATCAGGTCGATTGAGTCCAGGCCCAGGTCCTCGAACAGGTTGGCTTCCTCGGTGATGGTGGATGCGTCGACCTTCAGCCGCTCGACCAGTGTTTCCTTCAGTGCGGTGACTACTTCGTCTCTGTTGGCCATTTCAACTCTCCTTAGTTATTTGAAGTAAATCTAACCGGCAGGCTCAGACGATGCCGCCGTTGATGCCTATGACCTGCCCGGTCAGGTAGCCGGCCCGGGCGCAGAAGCGCACGGCTTCGGCGGCCTCGTCGGCGGACGCCGCCCTGCCCATCGGAACCTTGCTCATCAGTGCGTCCCGTGCCGCCTGGGGCAGCCTGGCGATGAAGTCGGTCTCCACCAGCCCGGGGGCCACGACGTTGACCGTGATGCCCTTCGACGCCACCTCGAGCGACAGCGCCTTCGAAAACCCGACCAGCCCCGCCTTGGCGGCGGCGTAGTTCGCCTGACCCGGGTTGCCGGTGGTGCCGACCACCGACCCCATGTTGATGACCCGGCCCCAGCGGCCCTTGAGCATGCCGGGGAGCGCACGCTTGGTGCAGCGGAAGGCGCCCTTCAGGTTGACGTCGATGACCTCGTCCCAGGCCGCCTCGCTCATTCGCATCAGCAGGCCGTCCCGGGTGATGCCGCCGTTGTTGACCAGGATCTCGACCGGGCCCAGAGCCTGCTCGATCTCCTCGAACGCTCCGGCGACGCTCTCGGTGCTGGAGACGTCGATGTTGAACTCCATCGCTCCTTCGCACAGGGCCACCGTCTCCAGGGCGCCGTCCTTGTTGCCCCGGTAGCCGACCGCAACCCGGACCCCTTCGGCGGCCAGGGCAACTGCCGAGGCCCTCCCGATGCCGCTTCCGGCGCCGGTGACGAGCGCGACCCTGCCGTCTAAAGCGCCGTCCTCACTCACGCCGGCGTCGGCTCCAGCGACGAGGCCGGCGCCAGCTTCGAGGCCACCTCCTCGGGGGTCGGCAGAGTCCAGTTCATCTTGGCGGCGCCCCAGGTGTAGCCGGCGCCGAAGGCAACCATCAGCAGGCGGTCGCCGGGGGTCAGCCTTCCTTCGGACCAGGCGTCGCACAGGGCAAGCGGTATGGAGGCGGCCGAGGTGTTCCCGTAGCGCTCGATGTTCTGGTAGACCTTGCTCCGGTCGACGCCGATCTGCACCGCGCACTCGTCGAGGATCCGGCGGTTGGCCTGGTGGGCCACCATCAGCTCGAAGCCGTCCTTGCCGAACCGGGCGCCGAGCTCGCTCATCACTCGGACGGCGTTGCGGAAGACTTCCCGGCCCTGCATCTTGATGTTCAGGCAGGCGGGGTCGAAGCGGTTCCCGTCGGCGGGGAGCTTGCTGCCTCCACCCGGGACGAGGACCTGCTGGAGCCCGGAGCCGTCGGAACCCATCTCGAACTGGATCGGGTCGGCGTTCTCGTCGGCCTCCAGGACGACTGCCGCTGCGGCGTCGCCGAAAAGGGGAGCGGTCATGGCGTCGGTGAAGTCCAGGTGCCGGCTCAAAAGGTCGGCGCCGATGACCAGGACGCTGGTGGCGGCGCCGGTCCCGATGAGGGAGGCGCCGATGGAGAGGGCGTAGACGAAGCCCGAGCAGGCGGCGTTCAAGTCGAAGGCGCCGGCCCTGGTTGCTCCGATGTTGTCCTGGATGATGCTGGCCGTCCCCGGAAGGATGTAGTCGGGGGTGCAGGTGGCGCAGATCACCATCGACAGGTTTTCGGGGTCCAGCCGGGCTACTGCAAGGGCCTGCAGCGCGGCGGTGGTGGCCATGCTCGACGTCGACTCCTCCGGCCCGGCGTACCGGCGCTCGAGGATGCCCGAGCGGGTCACTATCCAGTCGGTGGAGACGCCGACCTGAGGAGCGATCTCCTCGTTGGTCACCACCCGCGTCGGCACGGCCTTGCCCAGGCCCGTTATGGCTACTCGCATTAGGTTCAGGAGTTGGGCGCTAGGTCCGGCGCAGCCAGAGGACCGGCTCGGAGCCTTGGACGGGAGCACCGTGGGGAAGCATGTACCCCATCATCCAACCGGCGAACGACGAACGGACCGGAACTTCCTGGCCGTTGGAGGACGTAACGCTTCCTACGACCTGCCCCTCCATTACGTACTCACCCTCAGAGGTAAAAGGTTTGGCGGGAGCGGGGCAGAATCGCCCGCTGCACGGTGCGAGTACCAGACGTTCTTCAAGCACCAGAGCCTCACCGGGCGCTGAGTCGGAAACTGTGTCGGACCAGGCAATCATGAGGACACTCCTGCCGGCTCGGTTTGATAGTTGATGATGTTCCCCCTCGTTATTAGTGATGTTGCTTCTTCGTCGTTGGACACGCCTTCCAGCTCTGCGGCGTCGTCGATCTGGCGAACCAGACCGCGGAGCACCTTTCCAGGGCCCGTCTCGATGAATGTCGTAAAACCGTCGTCCCGCATGCGGCGCACCGCATCGGTGAAGCGGACCGGGGCGGTGATCGCCTCGACCAGCAGCGACTTGATCTCGTCCGGCTCGGTGTGGGCGTTGCCGTCGGCGTCGCAATACACCGGGCATGCGGGCTGCACCATGGTGACCTCCGCGAGGGCCGCTTCAAACGTGTCGCGGGCCGGCTGCATGAGCGGGCAGTGGGCGGCGACGGGCACCTTTATTCTTATTACCCGCATTGCGCCGGCTTCCATGCACTTTTTTGCCGCTTCGGCCAGTCCTCGGTCCTTGCCGGAGATCACGGTCTGCTTCGGTGAGTTGTAGTTGGAGACCCAGACGTCGCCCTCGGCGGCGCAGATCTCGCCGATCTTCTCGGGGTCCAGGCCGATTACCGCCGCCATGCCGCCCTCGTTGCGGCGCCCGGCATCCGCCATTGCCTTGCCGCGCAGAGCGACCAGGCGAAGTGCTTCGTCGAAATCCAGGGCCCCGGCGATGACCAGCGCCGGGAACTCGCCAAGGCTGTGGCCGACGACTGCGCCGGGCTCCAGGCCCAGAGCCTGCATCTTGCGGCCGATGGCCACCTCGGTGACAAACAGGGCGGGCTGCAGGACATCCGGGGCCCAGGAGGGGTCTGGGTCGGTCGTGCACAGCCGCTCGAGGTCACGGCTGACCACACTGCGGCTGGCTTTGAACAGCTCGGGGGCGCCTGCGATGTCCAGGCCCATGCCGGCCTTCTGCGATCCCTGTCCGGGAAACATCCAGGCGATCAAGAGACTTCCTTTTTGAGCGTGGCCAGTGTCCGGTGGACCAGCACCCGGGCGGAGCCCTCGGTGCGGCCGAGCGCCTGGGCGATCTCTGCGTGGGGAAGCTCTTCTACAAATCGAAGGATCATGGCGTGGCGCTGCTCGGCAGGAAGCTTGCGCACTGCGCTCAACAGCTGGGCGATCTGCTCCTCGTCGACCAGGGCCTTGCTGAGGTCGGAGTCCTCGATGCTCTCAGAGGCGGGCTCGTCGATCTCCTCGATGGAGACGGTGGCCACAAATTTGCGGCTGTGGTTGGCGCTGGCATTGCGGGCGGAGGTGAACAGCCACGCAGCTATTTCGGGCTCTCCGGGCTCGCGGGGCGCCATGTGCTTGAGAGCCTGGGAGAAGACCTGAGCGGTGAGGTCCTCGGCGTCGTGATGGTTGCGCACCCTTTTCAGAACGTAAGCATGAACCGGCTTTACGTACCTGGAGTAAACTTCCTTGAACGCTGCATCTTTCCAGGCAAGCTGGGGACGACGTAGGCGGGCTACCGCCTTAGGGGATTTTTCGCTCACATAGAGAAAGACACGTGAGAGTGCGAAACGTTACGAGTTACCTGAGGTAACTTTGGCCGAGCCAAAAAGGCGAGTTTCCAAGGAAGAGCGCCGCCGGCGCCTGCTGGCCGCGGCCGCCGACCTGTTCGGCACCGAGGGCTACCGCAAGACCGAAGTTGAGGCACTCGCGCGCAAGGCGGGGGTGACCAAACCCATGCTGTACCGGCACTTCCCCGGCGGAAAAGCCGAGATCTTCATGGCCGTCCTCGACGCCCACATAAATACTTTACTGCGTTCCCTCTGGGAAGCGATGGGATCGTCGAGCGACCCCCGCAAGCGGCTGCAGTACGGGCTGAGGGCGTACCTGATCTTCGCCGAGGAGAACACCGCGGGCTTCCACTTGCTGGTCCACTCGTCACCCGAGCTCGACCCGGGGGTGGGGGACCGCCTCCACGAGGTGAGGGAGTCGATCGCCCGGGGACTCAGCACCGCCATCGCCGACGTGATGAAGGGGGCCGGCCTCCACGCCGAGGGGGCCCCTCTCTACGCCCACGCAATGCTGGGCGGCGTCGAGTCGGTCACCTCGTGGTGGCTGGCCGAAGGCAAGACCCCCGACCGGGAGAGGATCGTCGACCACCTGCTGGCCTTCTTATGGCGCGGCTTCGACGGCCTGCCCCGGGACCCGACGAAGTTCCATCGGGACCAGGAGAAGCCCGGCCTAGGCGCTTAGCTCTTCGCGCCTGCGCAGCTCGATGTGTTTGGTCAGTCCCGAGCGGCGCTGGAGCGTCTCCAGGAACGCCTTCTCGTAGCCCTCGACCATCTTGCTCACGTCGAAGTTGTGCAGAGCGTGAGCCCGGCAGGCGGCCGGGTCGATGTCGCCGGCCCGGTCGATCAGCTCCGGCAGCTCCGCCGGATCGTCGGTGACGAAGCCGGTCATCCCGTGATGGACCACCTCGTCTACCGCCCCGCCCCGAAGGGCGACGACCGGCGTTCCGCACGCCATGGCTTCGACCATCACAATGCCGAACGGCTCGGACCAGCGGATCGGGAACAAGAAGGCGTGGGCCCGCCCCATGAGGTCCTTCTTGGTCACGGCGTCGGCCTGGCCGACCCAG
>DASTUJ010000013.1 GCA_035759705.1 Actinomycetota bacterium
AGCCAGGTCTCGGCCACCACATCCTGGGCGTCCTGGGGGTCGGCTCGTCTCAGTGAGTAAGCCAGGACCCGGTCGTAGTTCGCCTCGTAGACCTGCCGGAACCCGGCCTCCCGATTCGATCTCAGCAAATCCTCCTTTTGACCGTCTGGTTAGGGAGTGTCCGGCACACGCCTCTTTCTTACACCGTTTGCCGGAACCGGCCAAAAGAAAAGGACTCCCTGCACAGAAAGGGAGTCCTTTTCGGAATCGAGCTGAGAGCTAGTGGATGGGCACACCCGATGTGGCGGCCAGCAGGCGGAAGCGCTGCTCCTCACCGGCGCCGAAGGCCGACTTCGGCACTGCAACCTTCTGCTTCTCCGGCAGGTCGAGAACGTAGAACTCGCCGCTCTCCACCGCAGCCTTCAGAGCCGACCAGGGCAGCGTGGCCTCGGTCTCACCGCGACGGTAGCGGAATGCGTCCCGGGTGAACTCGAAGAACAGCTCCATCCGGTGCTTGGGGTCGCTGGCGAAGGCGATGGTCGGGTAGAAGAAGTAGAAGGCGGTGGCCAGAAGCATGTAGATGAAGACCGGCATCTGGTCCTCGACGCTGGCGCCCTGGCTGACGACAAAGATCGATGCGAGGAAAAGAACCACCATCATCGCAGCGAGGAGCTGGAAGACCAGCTGGGACCTCCATGAGGCGTGTGTGGCCTTCGTGAACGCCCGGCGCGAAAAGCGGTAGAGGACCGCAACGGTCATCTGCTTGGAAATGATCTCTGGAATAGCCAAACTTCTCCCCCTTGTCCGGTACTCCCTATCGGCAGAGAACCGGAATGAATTAAGACAATTTTCGCAGGGGTTCGAGCCTTGTGCCACCGCGGGCACTAGCCTCCGACGAAGTTGGTGGACTCAGGCGTGAAGGTAAAGGTGCCGACGGCGCCCGGCTGCCCCGGGGGACCGAGGTCCCGCCCGTTTACCGTGACCCGCACGGCCCCGGCGTTGCCGATGACGATCTTGAGGTTCTCCTTGGCGTTCAGGTTGAGCACGTCGCCCTCGAACTTGGTCCCGGTGAACACCGGCGGGTCGGCGCCGTCGGCGGTCGCCTGCATCCAGGACTTCTCGCCCGTCACGTTGACGGTCACGTTGACCCCTTCGACCGGCGCTGTAGGGGGCGCGGCTGCGACGTTGGCCGGGGGCGGGGGCGGCGCAACCGTCTGAGTCGCCTCGACTGCCACCGAGTCGGCCGGTGGGTTCGCCACCTCCTGTGAAGGGTTGATTAGGCCGATGACCGAGAACACCAGCAGCAGGCAGGCGGCCGATACGGCTGCGATCAGCCATTGAGGCTTGCGAGCCTTGGGGCCGACGTCGGTCGGCTTGCTGATCATCTCGGCGAGAGGTGTCTCGGCTTTGATGTCGTACAGGCGGTCGAACTCGGCGAGGACCCGGTCCTCGGGCAGCCCCAGCCACCTCACGTAGGAGCGGAGCATCCCGCGCACGTAGAGGCCTCCCGAGACAAACTCGAAGTCGTCGTTCTCCATGGATTCCAGGAAGTCGACCCGAATCTTCGTGTCCTGGGATGCTTGATACAACGAAGCCCGAATGGCTTCTCTCGAATCGCTCAGCAGCTGACCGATGGTGTGCTGACTCATTCGTCCCCGAGGATGGTGGGCTAAGCGCTCTGTAGTCGCGATTATAGGACTCAAGGTCCCGCGAAAGCGATGATGCCCGGCCGGTTCGCCGGCCGTGACGTGTGACAACTACTGTGACCAGGGTAGCGGCCAGCGAGGTTTCCGTGGTCTACTCGTCATAATGAGCAACTTTGATTCGGTGGTAATCGAGGCCCTCGAGCAGAGCCTGGCTATCGACGAGGCCACCTACGGGCCCGATCACCAGCAGGTGGCGTCCGACCTCAACAAGCTCGGGCTGGTACTTCAGGGCCTGGGCAGGCTCCACGAGGCGCGCTCGATGTTCGAGCGGGCGCTGGACATCCACGAGCGTCATCTGGGCCCCGACCACCCCGAGGTGGCGACCGATCTGACCAACCTCGGCGGTGCGATGGAGCACCTCGGCGAGTACACGGCAGCCAAGGCGTTCTACCAGCGGGCCATCTCCATCGACGAGGCGCTGTACGGGCCCTCTCACGCCCGGTCGATCGCAGACCTCAGCAACCTCTACCGGGTGCTGACCGAGTTGGGGGAGGTGTCGGTCGACCCGTCGCTGCTGGAGTCGGCCCTGGCGGCCCAGGACGACGAGCCCAGCCACCCGACGCTGAAGGCGGTGCTGAACAGCCTCGGCCTCACACCCAACGACCTGTCGGCGGTGCGCCAGCGGGAGTCCGGCTGGAAGAGCACCAACCCCGCCCCCCCGGTCAAACCCCCGGCGCCGGCTCCGGCTCCGAACCCCGCCGCCTTCCAGCTCCAGGAGTCGCCGCTGCCCGACGCGCCGGAGGCTCCCGAGCCCGATGAGGAGGCGGTTGTCTCGATCGTCGAGACCGAGGTTAGGGTGACCGAGGTTCAGGTAACCCGGTCGATGGACCTGCTGAACGACTCCGCCGACGCCTGGGACGTCGAGGAGTCGCTCCAGGAGCCGCGCCACGTCGTGGAACCAGACGACTCCTCCTACGACGGGTTCGACGACATCTTCTTCCAGCAGGCGGCCGCAGCTGAGGCAGCCCGCCCGGACCAGCCCGAGGACGAGGAGCTTCTCGCCGTCGACGTGGTCGACGAGGCGCCCGAGGACGGGATCGAGAACCTGTTCCCCACCGCAACCGAGCCGATGCCGCCACCGGTCCCCTCTCCCGACGACGAGGGCAACGGCGAGGACCTGAACAACCAGGGCCGGCTGCTCCGGGACCTCGGCGACCTGTCCGGCGCGAAGGACCTGTTCGAGAGAGCCCTGGCGGCCGACGAGGCCGCGTTCGGAGCGGAAGCGCCGCAGGTCGGCTCCGACCTCAGCGGTCTCGGCGGAGTTCTGCGGGACATGGGGGACCTGCGGGGCGCCCACGAGGCGCTCGCCCGGGCGGTGAAGATCAACGAAAAGATTGTCGGCCCCAACGACCAGGGCCTGGCCCACGACCTCAGCGACCTGGGGGGCGTGCTCCACGACCTGGGCGACCTCGACGGCGCCAGGACCGCCCTCGAGCGGGCGCTTACCATCCACGAGGAAGCCCTCGGGCCCGCCCACCCGACCTTGAGCACCGACCTCAACAGCCTGGCCGGCGTTCTGAGCGCCCAGGGTGACCTAGCCGGGGCCCGCAAATCCCTGGAGCGTGCGTTGACCATCGACCAGAAGGCGTACGGGCCCGACCACCCCCGCGTCGCCACCAGGCTCAACAACCTCGGCAGCGTTCTGCGGGCACAGAAGGACCTGTTCGGCGCCAAGTCGTGCCTGCAGAAGGCGCTGGCGATCACCCAGTCGACCCTGGGCTCGGACAACCCGAAGGTCGCCACCCGGATGGCCAACCTGGCCAGCGTCCTGCGGGAGCTGGGCGACCCCTTCGCGGCACGGCCCTACGTCGAGCAGGCGCTGAACATCGAAGAAGCGTCGTTCGGGGAGGAGCACCCCAAGGTCGCCGCCCGGCTCGCCAGCCTTGCCGGCTTGCTGCAGACGATCGGTGACATCCCGGGGGCCCGGCAGCGCATGGAGAGGTCGCTCCGCATCACCGAAACCCTTTACGGCAAAACCGACCCCCGCTACCAGGCAAGGGCGGCGCAGCTGGCCACCATGGTCGTCCCGGTGGCTCCCGCTGCCGAGGAGGCCGACCCCTTTATCGACGAACCCATCGACCCGCCCAAGGCGGAGGAGCCCCCTCCGGGGCCCCCGAAGCCGATCCGGATCAGCTCGCTACCGGGGACCTAGCAGCGACTAGTCAGCCGACGCCGGGGGCGTATGGCTGACAAGGCACTAGGGCGCTGCCGCCGCCGGCTGCAGCGGTTCGTGCCTGTCGATGTTGGTGCCCTTGGGCAGCCTGGTCGCCAGCCCCAGGGCCAGCAGCGTGGTCCCGATGGTGAACAGATAGGCCCGCTTGTTTGCGTCGACCGTCGACTCCTGCGCAATCCTGCGGATCTCGTCGTGCTGCTCAGGCGTCAGCGGCTCGGAGGATTGAAGGTCGGCCCCGAACTCGATCGCGCTCACCTGGTTCGACGCAGCCTCCGCCACGACCCCCCGCTGGCGGGAGTCCAGCCGGTCGCTGTTCAGGATGCCGTCGTGCAGCCCGGACGCAATCGACGCAACGACGATCGTGCCGAGGATCGCGGTTCCCAGTGACATCCCGATCTGCCGGACGGTGTTGTTCACGCCCGATGCGAGCCCGGACTCTGCCGGGTTGACGGCCGATAGCGTGACGTTGGCCAGCTGCGACATGCTGAGCCCGAGCCCCAGGCCGTAGATCCCGAGGGGCACGATGAAGTCGCCGGCAGTCGTGTCCAGGGCCAGCATGTTGAACATCAGCCCGAGGCCGGTCGCCGACAGCACCAGACCCATCTGGATGATGCGCTTGGGAGGCACGTGCCGGCTGATGTACCCGCCGAACGGAGCCATCAGGAGAAGGCCGATCGACAGGGGGAGCAGCGCGAAGCCCGTCGCCTGGGCGTCCAGCCCGCGGACCCCCTGAAGGAACACGGGAAGGCTGAAGATGATGCCCACCTGTCCGAGGGACATGATGCCCGTCAAGGCGACCCCGTCCCTGAACTGCTCGTTCGAAAAAAGCTTGAAGGACACCAGCGGAAGGCGGCCCTGCCGGGTGACCCGCCGTTCCCACAGGACGAACAGGCCCAGGAAAACCGCCGAGAGCAGCACCGCGAACGGAACTACCGACATCCCGCCGGGCGCCAGGCCGACCCCGAACAGCGAGAGGGGCTTGATTGATCTCCACCACCCGTAGACCGACCCCTCGATGAGGGCGAAAACGCCCAGGAAAAGCCCGATTGCCGACAGCAGCGAGCCGACCCAGTCGAGCTGGGGCTTGGTGAGCTTGCGCTCGTCCTTGATGAGGTAGGCGGCGCCGATCAGGACCGCCGCGACGAAGACGTTGATCCGGAACCCCCAGCGCCAGCTGAAGTTGCTGGTCAGGTAACCGCCCACCACCGGGCCGATGCCTGCGCCGAGGGCCGCCATGCCGCCCCAGATCCCCATCGCCAGCCCTCGGTCCTTGCCCCGGTAGGTGGCGATCAGCAGCGAAGCGGTGGCCGGCAGCATGAGGGCTGCGCCGATGCCCTCGATGACCGCCTCGCCGATGATCAAAGTCGCAACGTTCGGGCTGACCGAAGCCAGAAACGACCCAACGGCAAAAAGCGCGGCGCCGAGGACGAACATCCGCTTGCGGCCGAAGATGTCCCCCATCCGGCCGCCGGTGATGGTCAGAGCGGCGAGCGTCAGCGAGTACCCGGTGATCACCCACTGGATGCTGCGGATGTCGGTGTCCAGCTCACGCACGATCGTCGCCAGGGACACGTTCAACAGGGTGGTGTCCAGCACCACGATCAGGATTGCGAGCCCCATCACCAACAGGGGGACCCACTTTCGGAACCCTTGGGGCACTTCGGGAACGGGCGCGGAGACAGGAGGCGGAACGGCGGTAGTGGTCATGGGATCTTTCGAGTTCGGAGCAACCAGCCTAACCGGCGCGGCCCGAACCTGGACTGCGGCCGTCAGATCAGGGGGCCGACCTCAAAGGTCCCTCGCTCTCGCAATCGCCTCGGCACGGCTGGCGACCTGCAGCTTCGTGAAGATGTTCGAGAGGTGGTTTCGGACCGTTTTGGGGGTGACGCCCGTGGTCCGGGCAATCTCGGCATTGGTTTTCTGGGCGGACAGCTCCTGGAGGATCTCCCGCTCCCTGTCGGTCAGCTGAGGGAAAGCCTCGGCCAGCTTGTCCGGCCGGGGCGCCGAGAAGTACTGCATCATCCGGCGGGCGATTGCCGGACCGAAGATCGCCTCCCCGCTGGAGACGCCGTCGATGGCTCTCAGGATCTCCGCCTTCAGGGCACCTTTGAGAAGGTAGCCGCGGGCTCCGGCCCGCATCGCCTGGAAAACCGAGTCGTCGTCGTCGAGCATCGTCAACATCAGGATCCCTATATGCGGGCTCGACTGCACTATCTGCCTGGTGGCCTCGATGCCGTTCAGCTCCGGCATCTTGATGTCCATGAGGATGATGTCGGGCTGAAGAGCTTCGGCCTGGCGGATGGCCTCCTTTCCGTTGGCGGCTTCACCGGCGACCTCGGTCTCGTCAGCCGAGGCGATCAGTGACTTCAAGCCGGCCCGGAACTGATCGTTGTCGTCGCAGATCAGGACGCGCAGCCGGTCCATCAGGAGGCGGAGGGGGCCGGGCGGAACCGGGTCGGCAACATTGCCACCACCCTGGTGCCGCCCTCCGGCCGGTTGCTCACCACGCACTCCCCTCCCAGCTCGTGTGCCCGCTCACGCATGGACCTCAGACCGATGCCGGCATTCGGAACGGCCGGGATGCCCGACCCGTCGTCGCTGACCTCGACCGTCAAGAGCTCGTCCGCAACCTTGAGCTTCACCGAACAGCTGGTTGCCCCGGCGTGGTGCACGACGTTTGCCACTGCCTCCTGGGCAATGCGGTAGGCCGCAACCTCCACCGCAGCGGGCAGAGGCGGCAGGTCCTCGGGGAAGTCCAGGTGCATGTGCAGCTTTTCCGAATCCGCCCGGTCCAGGTGTGACCTCAGAGCCCCGGAAAGGCCGAGGTCGTCCAGTGCGGGCGGCCTCAGCTCGTAGACCAGACGACGGATGTCGGCAGTCGACGCCTGCAGCTGCCCCACGAGGTCGTCCAGAATGCGCCGTGCCTCCGCCGGATCGGCGTCCAGCGATTCCCGGGCCGCGTCGGCCTGGAGCGTCATGCTTGCCAGCGACGGCCCCAGGCCGTCGTGCAGGTCCCGCCGGATCCGCCGGCGTTCCTCCTCCCGGCTGTTCACCAGCCGCTCGCGGGCGCTCTGAACGTCGCGGGTCAGGCGAACCGCGTGGACGGCCGGGCTGGCCTGCCGGGCGAGGTTCTGCAGGAGCTCCATCTCGGGCAGGGTCAGCTTTGTGCCCGTGGAACGGGGGCCGGCCACCAGCTCTCCCACCCTCTCCGTGCCGTAGACCAGCGGGATCCGCACGTTGTCCGGTTGAGGGGAGCCCGTCGCAGCTGCAGGAACCGCATCGCCCTCCAGCTCGATCGCAGCGTAGGGCAGGCTCAGGGTGTCGGCCACCGTACGGACCAGTGTCGGGAGCACCGCCTCGGCCGCCAGCGACGACTCCAGCTTTCTCCCGAGCTCCGCCATGACCTCGTAGGGCTCGTCCCGGCGTCCGTACATCATGCGGTTGACCCCCCGCTGCAGGCGGTCCCGAAGCTGGGCAAACAGCACCGCCACCAGCCCGGCGGCGACCAGCGATGACAGGTTGCGATCCGCCGACAGCGCCCCGCCCAGCCCGCCTGCGACGGCCACGAAGACGGTGAGCAGCACCGCGGTCAGCCCGCCGTAGACAAGAGCCCGGTTGATGAACGCGTCTCGGCTCCACAGTCGCCTTTTCAGAATCGCCTGGGCGATGGCGAGCGGCACCAGGCAAAACGCAAGGTTCATAGCCGTGACCGTCGCAAGGTCGTAGATCAACGCTCCCAGCCCCGGCTCGGCGAACGCGGGTACCGGCTCCAACGCCGGAACCAGGATCTGAGCCCCGACGGCAGCCGCAAATGCGGCTCCCACGTTTCGGGTCTGGCGCCGGCGGTCGGGGTCGGCGGTGTTCCGGTACCGGTAGACCTGCGCCACAAGCCCCGCCAGGAGGCTTGCGATGAGAACGGCGAACAGCGCCTCCGTCGGCCGGACCGCCACGGAGCCCCGGAGAAGGAAAACCGCTGAGACCAGCACCAGGGACACCGGCCCGCTCCAGCTCGGAACCGGCCGCCCATCGGGGAAGACGAACAGCAGGACCACGAAGCTCCCGGTCAGCACAAAGAACCCGAAGGTGGCGGCAAACGCCAGATCGGGCCAGCGCGCCGCCAGCGCCTCGGTGAACGGTGCGTTCGCCGCCCCCAGAGCTACAAGGAACAGGGAGACGAACCAGGCGATGGGGTCGGCCGGCTTACGGGCGACGATCGATATCCCGACGCTGAGACACAGAATCGCAAAGGCGGCCATCGCCACCGTCCAGTAGGCGGCGTAAAACGGTGTCGAGATGCCTGCCTGCTCGATCCCGGCCCGGACGGCCGGGGACGGGTCGAGCTTGTGCAGGAATAGCGCCGGGAGCGCTGCGACCAACAGCGCCCCGAGCACCAAAACCACGGCGAACCAGACAACCCGGACCGCAACCCCAAAGTGCTTCAAGTCCGTCTCCTTAACCGCGGCCCTGCGTTATACGCGCACCGCGGTGGTGGACGCAACCCTCCGGCGCCCGGTCGCCGTCCGATCCCTCATCTGAAGGCCCGCCCAGGCGTAGCCCGCGAACAGCAGGGCGTAGAGCATGGTGACCGGGAGCATGCCCAGGACCCAGCTGTCTGCCTCGGGCCCGACCGGCTGCCCGGTGACTGCAACCAGCACCATGCCCACCATAAAACCCGGGACCGCAGCAATTTGCAGCCGTCCCGGACCTTTGGTGAAAACGCCCGAGCGAAGGACGGCGATACCGAAGACCGGGAACGCCAGCAGCGAGAGGTTTGCCAGGATGCCCAACGCTCCGGCGCCGTGCGCGAGCGGTCCGTCTGGGCCCAGCAGCTCTTCGGCTCGGGCGGTTCGCGCGATCACCGGAACGGCAAAAGCCTCGTACACCAGCAGGTAGCAGTGGTAGGCAACCGCGACCATCGACCAGACAAATCCCACTAGCCCGAGCTTT